>JAGVUD010000194.1 GCA_019136435.1 Armatimonadota bacterium
TGGGGGCGTTGACGGGGTTGTCGCGCGGTCCCTTCACGGATGTCCCCGAGATCCACTGGACGCCGTTGTGGACCGGGGCCGTGTAGCGGTGGATGTGCCCGAACATATACCCCGAAACGCCCGCTTCACTGAGAGCTTTGTCCACCCACGGCTGCGTTCCGTATGGATGGTGCCGGAATACGAACACGAACGGATAACCCGCCGTGTTCGCGTAGCGTAGCTCGCGCTCCAGCCACTGCTGCTGCTCACCATGGCGGCGGAGCTGATAGGCGTCGCCCTTCACCTCTTTGTCGCCCGTGTAAGATGTCAGATTGATGAAATAGGCATTCTGGCGCCCGAAGGCGTAGAACCCGCGCCCGAAGATGCGTTCGTAGTTCAGAAGGCCCCGGTTCCCCACCTCGGCCTTCCACGGTTCGGCCGTTGCCGGCCGCGCCGCGTGCGCCGTGTCGTGGTTGCCGGGAATGAGATACACGGGCGCCTTGACGCTCTGCGCCCAGGCGGCCACATTGGCGAACTCGATGTTCGCGCCCGCCTCGCTGAGATCTCCCGTGACGATCACGAAATCAGGATTCGCGCGGTTGACCGCATCGGTGATCGCCTTCCGATTGGCGTTCCAGTTCTTCCACGCTCCCGCATTGACCCAGTTCTGGTCTCTCAGGCCCAGCTTCGGGTAGAGGGCCGTGTCGCCGGTTATGTGAATGTCCGTCACGTGAGCGAACGTGAAGTCCGCGCTTGCCCCTCCCGCCGGCGCCAGGAGAGCCAGGAGGGCCGCAAGCATGCAATATCGCCGCATCGTCATGGGTTTGAAATACGTCCTTTCATAAGAAACGCGGCCCGGGACGCTGCCCGCGCCGCCTCGAAGCTTCCCTCTCCCGTCAATGCTTTCCTGTCCAGTGCTCGATGAACTGCGTCTCCCTCAAAGCGGAGAAACGCATCACCGCCACGTCTTCCGGCGGCAGATGCGCCCGCGAAACAACGCCGATCAACTCCGATTCCACGATCTCGACGCCTTCGCCCGCCGCGCGCTGCCCCACGAAATCGAACACCTGCCGCGCCGAGCACCGGTCCGGCTGCGTGACATTCGTCGAGACCTGCGTCAATCCGCGGCTCGCCAGCGTCAGCCCGAGCGCCCGCACCCCCGCCATACCGTCCCCGGCGTCGCGCATACGGCGAATCGCCGCGGCAATCCTGCGCGCCGGGCCGGGGTCAGACGTGTCCAGATTCACGTTGTAAGCCACAAGCGGGCCGCGCGCCCCCACGGCAATCGCGCCCGCAGAGGGGTGAAACGCCTCGGGCCCGAAGTCCGGAGCGCACTCTCCTGTCAGCGCCGCGCCGAGCCCTCTCGCTCCCAGCTTTCGCACCCGGGCCAGGCTCTCACGGTCTGCCCGCGCCGCGCTCTTCTCATACAGATACACCGGCAGATCCAGTTCGGCGGCCAGCCGCCGCGCAACCGCCACGCTGAGCGCAACCGCGTCAGTCATGGAGCAGTCCCGCAACGGAACGACCGGCGCCACGTCCAGCGCCCCGAAGCGCGGATGCTCTCCCGAATGCGTCCGCAGGTCAATCTGCCTCACCGCCGCCCGCGCGGCCTCCAGCAGGCCGCTTTCCACGCCGGCGGCGCTCCCGAAGAACGCCACCACCGCGCGATTGTGGTCCGCGTCCATGGACGCGTCCATGACCGTCGCGCCAACTCCGGCAATCGCCCCGGCGATGCTGTCCACGACAGCGCTCCGCCGCCCCTCGCTGAAGTTCGGGACGCACAGCAACAGCGGCTCACGTTGTATGGGACTGATCAAGACAGGGCCAACATAACACAGCAGCGCCCCACAGGAGTCCGGCTCCTCTGGAACGCTGCCGAAAAACAGGGTCTCACTTCTGGCTTGGCTGCCCGGTCCCCCGCCGTCACGCGACGCCGGGTTCCAGCTTCGGCTTCACCTCGCGGCCGCGCCGGGGCTCTTCCGGCGGTCCGCCAGCCTCCGGGGCGACCGGATTGCCGCCCTCGTCCCGAGGCAAGCCGCTTGCCACGCGCGGGCTGATGCCCGCCATCAACTCCTCGAACTGCTCGCGCTCGATCGTCTCTTTCTCAATGAGCACGTCCGCAATCTCGTCCACCTTCTCGCGGTGGGCGGCCAGGATGCCGACGGCCCGGTCGTAACTGGACTCGATGATCTTGCGCACCTCGACGTCAATCTTCTGCGCGACCTCTTCCGAGTAGTTGCGGTCCTCCATAATGTCGCGCCCCAGGAACGGGTTGCCGTGCCTGCGCCCCAGCGTCAGCGGCCCGATCTCATCGCTCATGCCGAACTCGCAGACCATCCTCCTGGCGATGTCCGTTGCCCGGTCCAGGTCGCTGTTCGCGCCGGTGGTCATCTCGTCGAATATGAGCTTCTCCGCCGCGCGTCCGCCCAGAAGACCCGTAATGTCGTCCAGCAGCTCGTCGCGCGTCGTCAGATACTTGTCCTCGCCCGGAAGCGGCATCGTGTAGCCAAGCGCCAGTCCGCGCGGCAGTATCGAGACCTTGTGCACCGGGTCTCCGTGCGGAAGCACTTCCATCACAACAGCGTGTCCCACCTCGTGATATGCGACCACGCGCTTCTCCCGCTCGTTGATCAGCCTGCTCCGCCGCTCCGGCCCGGCCACCACCCGGTCCACCGACGCCTCGAACTCCTCCATCCCGATCTTCGTCTTCTCGCGACGAGCGGCCAGAAGCGCCGCCTCGTTCACCAGATTCGCGAGGTCCGCGCCCGAGAATCCCGGCGTCCGCCTCGCGAGCGACTGAAGGTTCACATCTTCCGTAAGCGGCTTGCCCTTCACATGCACGCCCAGAATCGCCTCGCGCCCCGACGCGTCCGGGTTGTCCACAATCACGCGGCGGTCAAAGCGCCCCGGGCGCAGAAGCGCCGGGTCCAGCACGTCCGGGCGGTTCGTAGCGGCCAGCAGAATAACCCCCGAGTTCGGGTCGAAGCCGTCCATTTCCACCAGAAGCTGGTTCAGGGTCTGCTCGCGCTCGTCGTGACCGCCGCCGAGCCCCGCGCCCCGCTGGCGTCCAACGGCATCAATCTCGTCTATGAAAACAAGGCTCGGGCGGTTCGCCTTCGCCGTGTCGAAAAGATCGCGCACGCGCGAAGCGCCCACCCCCACGAACATCTCCACGAAATCCGATCCGCTGATGTGGAAGAACGGCACGCCGGCCTCACCCGCAACCGCCCGCGCGAGCAGCGTCTTGCCGCACCCCGGAGGCCCCAGCAGAAGCACGCCCTTCGGAATCTTCGCCCCGAGCGCCTTGAACTTGTTCGGGTTCTTAAGGAACTCGACGATCTCCTCGAGTTCTGTCTTCGCCTCTTCCACCCCCGCCACATCGTCGAACGTCACCTTCGGAACGTTCTCCGACACGCGCTTGGCGCGGCTCCGCCCGAACGCCATGGCCTGGTTGCCGCCCTGCTGCGCCTGTTTCAGGAAGAACATCCAGAGGCCGACGATAATCAGAATGGGGAGCAGCCCCAGAAGCAGGCTCTGCATCGCGTCCGACACAACCGGCGGCTTCAGCTCGAACTTGACTTTGGCGTTCGTGAGAGCTGTGTACAGCGCCTCGCGGTCTCCGGGGTCGGGAATACGCGTGCGGAACTTGTTCTCCTTGTTGTCCTCGAAAAGGAACTGGTCCTTCTGGATGTAGCCGGAGTTGACGGGCGAGGGGGTTTTCTGCAGCATGGCGATGAGTTCACTCAACGGGACGTCCGTCGTTTCCTTCACCGGGCCGCGCAGGCTGCCGCCCCGCGAAATGAAGACAACGATCATCACCGTCGCCATCACCATAATCAGGTTTTTGAAATTGCGGTTCAAGTGGTGACCTCCGGGGTTCCTCCGGCAACCCCTGACCGGATTATAACACCTATGCTTCCCGGCGGCTGAGACGAAGCCTCGCGGCTCCCCTCTCCATCCTTTAGAACGCGCCTGCCGCCGAAATGGGTTCCTTCGGCCCCGTTGTGCCCGGCGTGCTATAATCGCGGCGTCATGAAGCAAGCCATAATCGCGACTCTGCTCCTGTTTTCCGGTTTCCCTGCTTCCGCGGACAGGGCGTGGGACTTCGCCTCCGCCGGATCCGCGCTCGGATGGACGACGAACGCCGACATCTCCCGATGCCAGCCCGGTCCGAAGGGGCTTGTCTGCGAGACCCGCGGCGGCGACCCCGTGTTCACGCTCGGGGGCCTCTCCATCCCCGCCAGCAATCGCCAGTTTCTCGAAATAGAGCTCGAGACCGGCCGCCAGGAAGACTGGCGTGTGTTCTGGGCAAACAGCACCGAGGGCCGCTACGGCGGCTTCGAGCAGGAGAAGAGCGACGCCTTCAAAGCCCTGCCGGGCGGGTTTCGCAAGTATCGCCTCTATCCGTTCTGGCAGCAGGAGGGCAGGATAGTCCAGCTTCGTCTCGACCCCCCGGACGGCGGCGGCTCGAAGTTCACCCTGAAAGCCATCCGCCTGCTCGAGACCCCGGCGGCCGCGGCTGCCTCGCGCCCGGCGTGGAGCTTCAACGCAACGGACAACGGCTGGAGCCCGGCCACGAATGTGACGGTAACATCCAGGCAGTCCTCGGGCTGGCGTCTCACCACAACCGGCGCGAAGCCTCTGCTCCTCAGCCCGCCGCTCAGAGTCCCGGCCGACAACCACCTCTGGGCGTCCGTCACCCTCACAGCGTCCGCGGGCGATACCTGCCTGCTCTACTGGGCCACCGACCGCAAGCCGGGGCTTCAATCGGCTTCGTTCAAGCTCAAGCCCGACGGGCAGAGCCACGTCTACAACCTCGACATGGGCGCTGAAGAGAACTGGGGCGGCAGCATTGTGGCGCTGGGCTTCGGGCCGCCGGGCGACGAGGGCGCGGTCTGCACACTGAAGTCGCTGTCGCTCGGAAGCAGCAGGGGAGGGGGACCCGAACTGAACATTGCGGCCCTCGCCCTGGCCGACCCGATGGTGCGGGCGGGAAAGAGCACGAAGATCGAGGCGCGCCTGACGAACACCGGAGGAGCGCCAACCGGCCCGGTGAAGCTCCGGCTCGCGCGCCCGGCGACCATCTCCGTCAGCGGCGCGCTCGAGGCGGAGATCCCCGCGCTGAGCCCGGGCGAGGAAGCAGTCCATTCCTGGACTGCTTCGAGTTCCACCGCCGTTTCCGAGACGCTCAGGGTCCAGGCGGCGGCATCCGGCGCCGCCGCCGCATCGGCGAACGCCACTGTGCGGTGGCAGCCCGCGCTGCCCGCCGGAACCCCGGCATCAGCTTCTTACGTTCCCGCCCCGAAACCGGCGCCGACAGGCGATTACACGGTCGGCTGCTACTACTTCCCCGGATGGCACACGTACGAGCGATGGTCGGTGCTGAATGGCTTCCCCGAGCGAAAGCCGCTGCTCGGATACTACCGCGAGGGCGATCCGGAGGTCGCCGACTGGCACGTCAAGTGGGCGCTGGAGCACGGCATCAGCTTCTTTGCGTTCGACTGGTACTGGAGCGCGGGCGGACGTTCTCTGGAGCACGCCCTGCACGAGGGGTTCCTGAAGTCCCGGTACTTCAGCCAGATGAAGTTCTGCCTGCTCTGGGCGAACCACAATCCGCCGAAGACGTCGTCCATGGCCGACATGGAAGCGGTGACGCGCTACTGGATAGACAACTACTTCAAGCGGCCGGAGTACCTCAAGCTGAATGGCCGGCCGGTTGTCATCATCTTCTCGCCCGCGCGCTTCACCGACGACATGGGCATCGAAGGAACGCGCAAGGCGCTCGAGCGCTCGCGCGAACTCTGCCGTCAGGCCGGAGCCGGCTCCGCGTACTTCATCGCCTGCACTTATCCGCAGCAGGCCGCCATCAAGGTGCTCGAGCAGGAAGGGTACGACGCCCTGACGGGCTACAACTACCCGTCCGCCGGAGACAGGGGGAATCTCGTCGCCCCGTATGCCGACAACATCACCGGCTACCAGGAGTTCTGGGACAGCATCTACCGCGCCAGCACTGTTCCCTACATCCCGGTCACGGACCCCGGCTGGGACTCGCGGCCGTGGCACGGCCATTCGGCCCGCGTCCGCACCGGCAAGCACCCGGATATGTTCGCGAAGATGCTCCGCAACGCGAAAGCCTTTGTGGACACCCCGGGCCGAAGGCTGCCGCAGGGCAAGAAGATAGTCCTCGCCGAGGCGTGGAACGAGTTCGGCGAAGGTGACTTCATCGAACCCACGGCGGAGTTCGGCTTCGGCTATCTGGACGCCGTGCGCGACGTCTTCTCGACCGCTCCGCGCGAGCACGCGGACCTCGTTCCCTCCGACGTCGGCCTCGGGCCTTACCAGATCGAACCGGCGAAGCCCTCCTCCGCGTTCGAGTTCAACAGTGCGGCGCGGGCGCCCACCTCGCAGAACATGAAGGATGTCGCTGTCCGGGACGGCGCTCTCGTGGGAACGTCTCTGAACAACGACCCCGCCTTCTACATAGACGTGGGTAGCCTCGACGCATCGAAACTCCGCTGCATCGAGCTTCGCCTCAAGGTGAGCGCGGGCAAGGAGGCGCAGCTTTTCTGGACGCACGCCGGGGCCGGATTCGTCGAGCCGCGCAGCACGCGGTTCTTGCTCACCCCCGGCGATCAGTACCGGGTCTATCGCATCAACCTGTCCGCGGCTCCGCGATGGAGCGGCAAAGTCCGTTCGATCCGGCTCGACATGACCGACGCCGCGGGCGCCAGCGTCGCGCTCGACTACGTCAGATTTCTGGAGTCCTGCCCGTAGGGGGCCCATACAGCGATGCTTCACAAACCCACACGCTTGGAACACGATCTCATCGGCGCGCTGGACGTGCCGGCGGATGCGTACTACGGCATCCATGCGCTCAGGTCGGCGCGGACGTTCTCGCTGGCGGGCGAGGGATTGCATCCCGCGCTCATCGTGGGGCTGGCGCAGGTCAAGAAGGCCTGTGCGCTGGCGAACAGCCGCGCCGGGTTGCTGGCGTCCGAACTGGCGGATGCCATCGCGCGGGCGGCGGATGAAGTCGCGGGCGGCGAGCTGCACGGGCAGTTCATCACCGACGCGCTGCAGGGCGGGGCCGGCACGTCGGCAAACATGAACGCGAACGAAGTGCTGGCGAACCGGGCAATCGAACACCTCGGCGGCGCTCCGGGAGACTACTCCGTGGTCCATCCCGTGGACCATGTCAATCTCTCGCAGTCCACCAACGACGTCTTTCCGACGGCAGTCAGGGTGGCCTGCCTGCAGCAGCTCGGCGGCGCTGCCGCGGCCATGAGCAGGCTGCAGGAGGCGCTGCAGGCCAAAGAAGTGGATTTCGCCGATGTCCTGAAGCTCGGGCGCACCGAGATGCAGGACGCCGTGCCGATGACGCTGGGGCAGGAGTTCGCGGCATGGGCGCAGGCGGTCAAGCGCGACTGGTGGCGGCTGTACAACGTCGGCGAGCGGCTGCGGCAGGTGAATCTGGGCGGAACGGCCGTCGGCACGGGGCTGAACGCCGACAACCGCTACATCTTCATCGTCTGCGACATTCTGCGCGCCATCACGGGCCTGCCCATCGCCCGCTCCGAAAACATGGTGGACACCACTCAGAACTGCGACGCGTTCGTCGAAGTATCCGGCCTCGTGAAAACCGCGGCCGCCACTCTGGCCAAGATCAGCGCCGACCTGCGCCTGCTCTCCAGCGGGCCCCGCGCGGGCCTGGCCGAAATCACCCTCCCGGAGATTCAGGCCGGGTCGTCCATCATGCCCGGCAAGGTGAACCCCGTCATTACCGAAGCCGTGAGCCAGGCGGCCTTCCAGATTCAGGCGTCCGACCTCGCCATCACGCTCGCCGCTCAGTCCGGTCAGCTCGACCTGAACGCTTTTCTACCCTCCATTGCGCACAACCTGCTGAAAAGCCTCGATCTGCTGCAGCGCTCGGCCGATCTGCTGGGCGAGAAGTGCGTTCGCGGAATCGGCGCCAATCGCGAGACCTGCGCCGGGCACGCCGAGCGCGCTCTGGGACTGGCGACAGCGCTGGTCGGCCACATCGGCTACGAGAAGGCGACCGGGGTCGCGCGCGAAGCCGCCGCCCGAAATCTCACCGTGCGCGAAGTCGCGCTGGAGAAGGGGCTGCTGAGCGCTGAAGAACTGGACCGGATTCTCTCGCCGAACGAGATGACAAAGCCCGGAATACCCGGACGCAAGCAGCCCGGCGCGCTTTGACGTAATATCGGAAGTGCCATGTCCTCACTGAACCAGACGCCTTCGGGCGAACGCCTTCACATCAGCATATTCGGCCGCCGAAACAGCGGCAAGTCGAGCATCATCAATGCGCTCACAAAGCAGCAGCTCGCCATCGTTTCCGAAGTCGCCGGAACCACCACCGATCCGGTCTCCAAAGCGATGGAACTCCTGCCGCTCGGCCCGGTCGTCATCACGGACACAGCGGGTCTGGACGACACCGGCGACCTCGGGCAGCTTCGCGTGGAGAAGTCGCTCAAGGTTCTGGAGCGCACGGATATCGCCATCGTCGTCAGCGATGCCACTCAGGAGCCAGGAGAGTGGGAGGACACGCTCGCGCAGC
>JAGVUD010000404.1:0-8542 GCA_019136435.1 Armatimonadota bacterium
ACGGACGGTTAACTTCTCGGGAACATCGGCGGCCACTCCGCATGTGGCGGCAATCTGCGCTCTGGTTCTTGCCGTGGACCCGTCGGTGACGCCCGCGCGCATGCAGGAGTTGATCAGGCAGTGCGCGGACGATATCGCCCCTTATGGCTTCGACACGTACACCGGAACAGGACGGGTGAACGCGCACAGGACCCTGCTCGCGCTTCAGGACTCCACCCCGCCCACAAAGCCAAGCGTGCTCGACAGCGGGCGCTACACGACCAACCCGAACTCACTCTCGTTTTCGTGGACTGCCTCATCGGACCCAGAGAGCGGGATTCTGCTGTACGAGTACGCCATCGGGACGGCGTCCGACCCGACTTCGGTGCGCTCGTGGTCGGACGCAGGCGCCGGGGGTGACTTCACGGCAAACGGCCTGTCGCTTGCGACAGGGGAGACCTACTATGTATCCGTCCGCGCGAAGAACGGAGTCCAGGCAGTTTCGGAAGCGGGCGTCAGCGACGGCATTATGTACGCGTTCCCGGTGGCGACCATCGGTCAGACGCGAAGCATGGCCAACGGCACTTATGTGACCATCCTCGGACGCACCGCGACAGCCTGCTTCCCCGACCGATTCTGGATCACCGACCCCGACCGCGCGGCGGCGCTGGCCGTGGACGGGCTGGCGAGCGTCGGTCAGGGCGAGGTGGTGACGGTGGCTGGCCGGCTGGAGACCGAGGGCTGCCTCCGCCTTCTGAAGGACCCGGAAGTGCTGGTGCTGAGCTCGGCCCCGGTGCCAGCGTCACTCGGGATGGCGCAGGCAACGCTCGGCGGCGAGAGCATCGGCTCTGTTATTGCGGGAGTAACGGGAGGGGCCGGGCTCAACAACATCGGCACGCTGGTGCGGGTAGCGGGCAAGGTCCACAACAGCGCCGCGCAGGATTTCTATCTGGACGACGGATCGGCCCTCACGGGATTCGGCGGACAGCCGGGGGTGCGCGTGCTCACGAGCGGCTTTGTCACCCCGGGGGACGGCGCCTTCCTGAGCGTAACGGGCATTCTGGAATGCGAGACGCACGAAGGCGTGACGAAGCCCGTCGTACGGATTCGAAGCGATCTGGATGTCGTCGCGCTCTGAAGCGCTTCAGCCGACCTCAATCACCGAGCGAAGGACTCCGTCCCGGCGGTCACGGGCAAGCTCTATGGCTTCGGACGCCCGCTCGAGCGGGAACTGATGCGTCGCGTAGGACTTGAGGTCAATCTGTCCCGATGCCGCCCAGTCTATGGCCCGCTGGACAGCGTGCCTGCTGCGCCGGACGAACCTGACGGTCAGGTTCTTGCGCCGCGCGGTGGACGCGGGGAAGCTGACTTCGTCGGGGTACGGGATTCCAACCGCGACCACCTGACCGTCGTATGTCGCCATTCGCACCGCCTGGCGGACAGCATCGTTCGTCCCCGCGCACTCGAACACTATCTGCACGCCGGCTTTGCCTGTCTCCGCCCAGATGTCCTCGGCGATCTGCGTGGGGTCGCCGGTCAGCGCCCTGCCGGCCCCCATCTTCGCGGCCATCCGGGCCCGTACCTCGATTGGATCCACGACCCAGATCTTCGATGCTCCGGCGACGCGCGCCGCCTGGAGCACGGAAAGCCCGATGGCCCCGGCGCCCAGAACCGCGACGGTTTCTCCACCCTTCATGTTTGCGAGGTCCACCGCGTAGATTCCGACGGCCATCGGCTCGGTCATCGCGGCCTCGACGACGGTCATGGAGTCCGGAATCGGGATGCACAGGTCCGCCGGCCACGTGATGAACTCCCTCAGAGCCCCATCCGTCGGCGGTGTCCCGAAGAACTTGACGGCCGGGCAGAGGTTGACGAGCCCGCGCGCGCAGATTTCGCACTTGCCGCAATGCTTGCCTGGCTCGATGGCGACTTTGTCGCCCGGTTGCAGCGACGTGACGCCAGGCCCGAGCGCCTCCACTTCCGCGCCAGCCTCGTGCCCGAGCACCAGCGGCTCCTCGATGACGACGTCGCCGATGGCGCCCTCCTCGTAGTAGTGCACGTCCGAGGCGCAGACTCCGACGGCGCCGATCTTCAGCAGGACTTCGCCCTCTCCCGGAGACGGGACGGGCTCGTCGGTGATTCGCAGATCGCGCGGGGCGTGCAGGCGGGCAGTTTTCATCGTTTGCTCCTCTCGGGTATCCTTCTCGACTATTCTATCGCAGAGGCGCAACACACGCTGAGCCGCCGCGCCCGGTCTTGACATCTGAAGCGCCCGGTCGTAACGTGAAGATGGCAGGCGTCCATTGCCTGCCACCAGAATTGCTGGGAGAGCCGTGGAACAATGACCGATAACTGCAACCGCCCGGCGTATCGTGGACTCACAAAGCCTCTGACGATCCCGAGCGCGGCTCTCGCCGCGGCCGCGGTGCTGTGGGGACCGCTCGCAGCCAGTCAGCCCGTCATCCCCGCCGCGCCTCCGAAACCTGCCGTCGCTCCCCAGATCAGGCATCCGGGTGACCTGGACACAGACGGAAACCGCATTGACGACCTGCTGGATGCCAGAGCGGCGAATCTCAAATCAGCGGCGCTGCGCGAGAGCGACCCGGCGAGGCTGGCATTACTTGAAGCTGGCCTCGACGAGCAGGTGGAGGTGGAACTGCTGTTTTCGGGGCAGGTGACGCAGGCACAGATTGATGCGTTCCTCGCACTTGGCGGACAGACAGACTACATCTACAAGGCGGTGAGCTACGGCTGGAACGGCACGGCGCCTCTCAGGGCAGTGGAGACCCTGCCCGCGAAGATGGGCCCCGCTCTGGTTGCGGTTGTCACCGCCAGACCGGCGGCCCCGAACCTCGACGAGGGCACCCGCTGCGGCCGCGTTCGGCCGCTGTGGGCGAGCGGATGGACGGGAAACAGCTCGACCACCATAGCGATTCTTGACACGGGAGTGGACGAAAGCCACACGGACCTTGCCGGACGGATGGCGTACTGGAAGGACTGGACATCCGACAACGAAACCCAGCCGCGCGACATCGGCGAACACGGGACGCACGTCTCGGGAATCGCTCTCGGAAGCGGGGCCGCCGCAGGGGCTTCAACGGGAACGCTTTACTACACGGACAGCGGGAATCTGTCGGGCGTGCCTTCGGGCAGCTTTTTGCTGTCACCCATTCACATTCGGACGGCCTCGAGCGTAACGTTCTCGAGCACCGCTAGATGGACTCTGAACCGGACGACTGAACTCTATCATGTCAACAGCGCCGACGGGACAATAGACCCGTATGCTGTCAGCACCGCAGCCAGCGGCACACCGCCCATCACTGAGACGAACACCTTCACGCCGTCCTCAGGGAGGAACTACGGCGCGGCGCTCGTGCAGAACACGAACAAGACCGTCAGGACGTACGCCGTGGCCAACTCGGTCACCAGCTACCCGGGCGTTGACTCCTTCGCCAGGCTCAGCGGGTCGGCGCCCGGCTGCCGATGGGCAGGCGAGAAGGTCTTCAAGAACGACGGATCAGGCAGCAGCCTTGATATACAGGAAGCCGTGGACGACGTCGCGGTGCGCAGGATTCAACACAGCATCAAAGTCGCGAACATGAGCTTCGGCATCTTTGGGCCGGACGGAGGGCCGGGGACAGATTCGGCGGTTCGGGACAAGGTCAACAATCTGGTAAACAACGGCGTGGTGGCTGTGGTCTCGGCCGGCAACGACGGGCCGGGAACCGACGCGGCCAATCAGGTTGCCGACCCGGGCCGCGCCGCGCTCGCGATAACGGTGGGGGCGAGCAACGACCTGAACCAGTTGACCAGCTACACGAGCAGCGGATTCCCGTCGCCCGCGGCGAACGAGGACTTCAAGCCCGACGTCATTGCCCCTGGCGGCTCGGTTTACTACTCGATGATCCTCTCGTCGGACAGCAACGACGCCGACGCCTCGCTGTCCACATTCGCGGACGTTCAGGCTAACGACTACGCCAACATGAACGGCACGTCCATGGCCGCGCCCCTGGTTGCCGGAGCGGCGGCGCTGGTCATTCAGGCGCTCGAGTCGCAGGGGCTTCAGTGGAGCTTCACGTCGAGCGCGCACCCGCTTCTGGTGAAAATGCTTCTGTGCATGACTGCCACCGAGACGAACGCCAACCGTGAGGCGTCCACGGGCACGAACCCGGCCCTGGGCCGCGCGGCGGCGCCGAAGGACCCGTACGAGGGCTATGGCATCATCAACCCGGACGCGGCTGTCGAGGCCGTCACGTCGCACTTTGCGTGCGGCACGATCAGCAGCTCGACGGCGGGCGGCGTTTTCGATCGCAGGGCGTGGGCACGGCAGGTGCAGTTGTCTGCGGGAGCGAGAGTGAGCCTGAGCCTCACCGTCCCGCAGGGCGGCGATTTCGATCTGTATCTCTACGCGGGCGCCCCGGACGCAAAAGGCAACCCGGTCATTCTGTATCACAGCACCATGCCGGGCAACGGGGTCAGCGAGTCCATCGCACTGACAGCTTCGGCGTCTTCAACCGCTTACATCGTCGTCAAGCGCATCAGCGGCTCGGGCACGTGGACACTATCGGGATACATTGACGCGCAGGCGCCGCAGCCGGGCACGGTTTCGTCCCCGCAGTACGCCTCGGCGAACCCGGTTGCGCTGTCGTACTCGGGCGCGGGAGTTGGAGACTGCAGCGGATTGAAGAGAGTCGAGTTGTGGATGAAGAGGGGCCCTGTGGGCGTATGGGCGGCGACGGGTCTGTCGAGCGCCGCGCCGTCCGGCGTCTTTTCGATTGACCTGCCCGGCGACGACAGCTACTTCCTTGCTCTTCGGGCCGAGGACAATGCGGGGCTCCTGTCCCCAGTTCCGTCAGGCGACGGGGACTCGGTCACGGTTTTCGATGCTACCCCGCCGGAGGCCGTGACAGGCCTGGTGACGCTCTCTCCCACGGACGCGAACGATGTCTCATGGTACGCGCACGCGGGAGACCTCGTCTGGTCGTGGCTGCCCGCGCCGGACGCGACGAGCGGGCTCGACGGATACGGCATTGTGCAGGACTCGTCGGCGCTCACACAGCCGTCCGAGGTGAGGACGCACGGGGCAAGCGTCTCGAACTACACGCTTGCCGGTCCTCAGGACAGCGGAGAATACTATCTGCACATTCGCAGCGTGGACAGAGCCGGAAACTGGGACGAGGCCGCGGACACCGCCCACCGGCGGATTCGCATTGACCTGACGCCACCGGCTGAAGCGAGTCTGTCGCTCTCGGGCATCAGCGAAACAAGCATATCCGTGACCGCGTCGGCGTCGGACGGGCACGCGGGTATCAGCGAGACCCACGGCTATAACTACAGCATTGCCGGGCAGCCCGGCAGCGGCTGGAAAGGCGCAGAGCATGTGTGGGAGGGACTGCAGCCCAACACCCCGTACTCCGGGATATCGGTGACTGTCCGGGACCTGTCTCTGCCCTCGGGCAACGCCGCGCCGCCGTCTCCGGAGCAGACGTGGCACACCATGGCGCAGGCTCCGGTCTATGGCGAAACGGGCGGGGTGACCATCCTCTGCGACCGGGGCCCGGCGGATTCGTCCGTGCCTGAAAGCAGCGCCCTTGCTTTCACCTTCGGCGGCGAGTTCGGCGACGGGGCGGCAAACGTGGGCAGGTTCGGCTATCTGTGGGATGCCAGCCCGGGCGATCCGGCGAGTTGGGAGAACGAAGCGTTCTGGACGTCCGGATCAACTCTGAGTCTGCAGGCCGGCGCGGCAGGAGAGACACGCTACCTGCACATTCGGTCGTACAACAACACCACAGAGCCGCTCGCGAATCCTTCAGCCCTGCATCTGGGGCCATACACAGCGGTCAGCATCTGCTCGCAGGCAGTGATAGACGCACACCCCTTTGACCAGTCGGTCACTGAGCCCGAGCAGGCGGCCTTCAGCGTTACTGTCAGCGGCACACCACCCTTCGCGTATGAGTGGGAGGTCAGCACGGACGGAGGACTCAGCTATCAGACGTTGACCGAAGGCAGCGGCCTCGACTCGGAGATCTGCACGATCTCACCCACGGTCGGCTCCATGAGCGGCCGCAAGTTCCGCTGCCGGGTGACGAACTGCGGAGGCGCGCACGCCGCCGTGTCAGAACCAGCGACGCTTCTTGTTCAGCAGATTGCCGCGAAGACCATTGCCGAGGCGAAGCTTCTGCCGGACGGCTCGTTCGTACGCATCCAGCCCTCGGTGGTTACCGCCGTGTTCGGCGGGTTCTTCTACGCTCAGCAGCCCCTGCGCACGGCCGGGATACAGATACGGCCGCCCGGCCCCGGCACGGGCGTGGGTGACCTGGCATCGGCGGCCGGGACGCTCGGCACGGACGGAGGCGAAAGGTTCATCGCCGCCGCCGAGGTGACGGAGGAAGGAACGGATGTGGCGGCTCCGGTCGGGATGCACAACCGCAGGCTGGGCGGATGCGACTTCTACTACGAGCCGCTTACGGGGGCGGGTCAGCGCGGAGTGCACGGGGCGTACGAACTGAACAACATCGGCCTGCTGGTTCAGGCGTGGGGCCGCGTGACATTCTCGGGCGCGGGCGTGTTCTATCTCGACGACGGCTCGATGCTGCAGGACGGCTCCGGCCACCCCGGCGTGAGAATCGTGGCGCCCGGACTTCTGCTGCCCGAGGCAGGCGCGCTCGTGCGCGCAACGGGCGTCATGTCCTGCTACGAGAACGGCGGCGCTCTCCAGCGCCTGGTGCGCCCGCGAACTCAGGCGGATATCGAAGTGCTGCACAGCGCGGCGGGATCCGGGGGGTGAGGAATGCCTGGCGCGTGAGGCATCTCACGCGCCATCGTGCGCTGGGCCACGCGCCATCCTGCGCGAGCCTATGGCGCCAGACACTTGTAGTAGACGATCGCCGAGCCGGGAGCGGACGGTACCTCCACATCGAGCGCCGAGAGTTCGCGGCCACTGACGATTCTGCTGCCCGCGGCATCCTCGAAGCTGATCTCGTACCGCGCCTTGTCGTCCACGCCGCGCAAAGCGATTGCCGTGGATGAGTTCTCGCACTTTTCCCGCCGGAAAAGGATGGCGTACCCCGCCTTCGTGTCCGGGTTGTCGAACTGATAGCCATACCACGCCGTCTCGCTCTCGTCGTGCGGCAGCAGCGGGTAGAAGTCGCCGGTCATATACGGCCGCAGCTTCTTGTAGATGGCCACCGTCTTGCGGACGGAGTCGTTCGTCTCGCTGTCGCCAGCGGCGAGGCGGCCCTTTGAATTGCCCGCAACCAGAATGTTGCCGGCCGTCATTGCGCTGCGGAAGACGTAGGACGGCTCGTAGGCGAAGTTGCCGCATCCGTGCATCGGAACCCACCGGTAGAGCGCCGCGTTCTGAAGCTGATCTGCGGCGGGCTTGGGCCCGGAGCACTGCATATCGCTGTGCCACAGAGGCAGCCCGCGCATGCCGGTCTCCAGGTCAATGCGGCGGCCGCCGCTGGCGCAGTTGTCTATCACCAGCCCCGGGTGACGCCTGCGCAGATCGTCCCACATCGCGTAAAGCCCTTCGATGTGCCGGATCTCGGTGATTCCCTGCCGGTCGGGCGTGTCGTTGCGCCTCCAGAATCCAAGAGGGTCAATGTTGAAGTCCCAGCGCAGCCAGTTGATGCCCGCGCTGGTGATCTGGACGTCTATCAGGTTCGTCAGCCAGCGCCGGGCGCGCTCGTCGTGCAGGCGGAAGAGCTGGCTCCACTCACCCTCGGCGCCCATCACATACTCCGGATGCTCCAGCGCGATTTTCGTGCCGGGGTGCACGCGCTCCGGCTCGAACCAGAGGAGATAGCCGAGCCCGGCGGCCTTCGCGGCGTCGCCGACGGGCTTCAGGCCGTTCGGATACTTCACCGGGTCGGGCTCCCATGTGCCGGTGCCTTCCGGGAAACCCTTCGGGTACCATTGCTGCGGGTCCATATCGGACCAGAACACCTCGATGCCGCGCTCGGCGAAGGTTTGCATGACGGAGACGTGAGGCCTCTCGTAGTTGCCGTCTTCATCCGCCCAGTTGACGCTTGCGCAGATGGGAGAGAGAACCAGTTCCCCGTTTCTCCGCGGCATGTAGTGCGCCATCACCGTCTGGCGGAACAGATTGTTGCCGCGAATCGGGTCGGCGCCATCCCAGAACAGGAAAAGGATTCGCGGCGTGCGTATGGTCTCGCCGGGATGAAGTTTGAGATGAGTAAGCTGCTGGCCAGCCCTGACGCGGAAGTCGCCGCTGCCGTCAAAAGCGAAATCGGCCTCCCACTGGCCCGACCAGCCCACTGCCGCCGCGATCCCGCCGCCGGGCCACGCCAGGTTGAAATAGGGCATGCGGCCGTTCGACGACCGCCCGCCATCCGGCGCCAGCACGAGCGGCCCGGGCTTCTGCGGGCCGAGCGCATCCTCGACAGGCGTGAAGCTCCTGCCCGAGTTGCTCTCGCCGAGCGAATGGTGGACCGTGACGCCGCCCCGGGCCGACCCGCCGATGCTGACATCCAGCGGACGGATCTGCTCGATGATGGGAGTGTCGGCCTTGCCCGTGTTTGTGAGATGCACGACCCACTCG
>JAGVUD010000404.1:8548-14781 GCA_019136435.1 Armatimonadota bacterium
CGGTGCAGACCACACGAAGCCCGGAGCCCGGATCGAAGCAGGTGAGCACACGCTCGGCCATGTCCCGGCCCACGGAGGCCGTTCGCCGCGTGATCTTCCAGCCGGGCAGAAGGTCACCCGAAGACCGGCCGCCATACACAAACGAGAACGGCAGGCTCGCCGGCTTGCCCGCCTCGAAGCGGGACGACACGAAATCCTCGACCCTGTTCATGGGTATGTTCACAGGCATTGCCTCCGATGTAGCGCATGCAGCAGCCACGAGCGCCAATGCTGCCCCCCTGGTGATGAGACTCAAAGACTTATTTCCTCCAGACGTCCCCCACCCGGCCCTCACTTCCGGATGGCCCTTCGCGAATCCTGCCGCTCAGCAGCCGCTCGTTTAGTTTGTTTGACACCCCCCTGCCCGGCTGGTATAATCCGGTCGCGCACGAAAGGGCGCCCTGCACAGTGAGCGATTCGACCGAAGTCCAACCCTTGTTCAGCGGGAACCCCGCGCGGCTCGCCAGTTCAGTGCTGGAGCAGGCCGGACTTCAGCAACAGATCAGGCGGCGGGGCAAGGCTTTTGTTTTCTCCGGGCCATCCGGCGTCGGCAAGGACGCCGTCCTCGACTACTTCCTGCCGCGGTTCCCCGACTGCGAGCGCCTCGTGACCGTCACCACCCGCCCGAAACGCGACGACGAGATTGACGGCGTGCACTACATCTTCGTCAGCCCGGAACGGTTCGAAGCGCTGGAAGCTGAGGGACAGTTTCTGGAGACCGCCGACGTCTACGGGTTCAAGTACGGCTCGCCGAAATGGAAGGTGCGGGAGTTGACCGGCGCGGGCACGGACGTCATTTTGAAGCTCGATGTGCAGGGTGGGCTGACGGTCAAGAAGAGGATGCCGGAGGCGGTGATGATCTTCCTGGCCGCGCCGTCGCTGGAAGAGCTGGAGCGCAGGCTGCGCGGCCGGGATACGGAGACGCCGGAGTCACTGAGGCGGCGGCTCGGCAAGGCGGAATGGGAGATGAGCCAGATCCCGGAGTATCATTACATCGTGATCAACGACGTGATCGAGCGCGCGGCGCGCGACCTCGGCGCGATCATAACAGCCGAACGGGCGAAGCTCGGCGAGGAGTAACGGGCTCGCGCGGCGGCCGGACAGGCATTCTGATGGACTCACTGGCAGGCAAAAGAATAGTTCTCGGAGTAACGGGCAGCATCGCGGCGTTCAAGGCCGCGGAGATCGCGAGCACTCTCGTTCGCGCGGGCGCTTCGGTTCGCGCGGTGCTGACACCAAACGCCGCCCGCTTCATCACCCCCGTGACCATGCGCGCGATCACCGCGCAGGAATGCCTCGTGGACCTCTTCGACGAAACCGCCGAGGGCCAGATATCCCACATCACCACAGTCGAGGAAGCAGACCTGGTCGTCATCGCGCCGGCAACGGCGAACGTCATCGGCAAGATAGCGCACGGAATCGCGGACGACATGCTCACAACTCTGGTGATGGCGGCGCGCACACCCGTGCTGGTCGCTCCAGCGATGAACACGTACATGTGGACGAATCCCGTCGTCGTCGCGAACGTCGAGAGGCTGAAAGCTCTCGGATACCAGTTCGTGGAACCCGTGGAGGGGCGTCTGGCATGCGGGTCGGTAGGAGTCGGCAAGCTCGCGCCGGTGGAGGACATCATTGAGGCGATCGTGAGCCTTCTGCCCGGCGCGCGCACGCGGGACTGGGCGGGGGTGCGCGTGCTGATCACGGCCGGGCCAACGCGTGAGCCGATTGATCCGGTGCGGTTCCTCTCGAACTACTCTTCCGGACAGATGGGATACGCGATCGCGAGGGCTGCAATGGCGCACGGCGCGGAGGTCGTGCTGGTGACAGGTCCGGCCGAAGCGACGCCGCCCGCCGTGACCGAGATGGTGCGCGTGGAGACCGCCGACCAGATGCTGCGCGCTGTCCGCGACAGATATGACTCCTGCAAGGTGGTCATCGCGGCGGCGGCGGTGAGCGATTTCAGCGCGCGAACGGCTCAGCAGAAGATGAAGAAGCCCGAATCGGGGCAACCTGCTCGCCTGGAGCTTCACCAGACAACCGACATCCTCGCCGAGCTTGGACAGCGCAAGGGCGAACACGTGCTGGTAGGCTTCGCGCTGGAGACCGAAGACCTGGTCCAGCGCGCGCGTGAGAAGCTCAAAGGCAAGAACCTCGACATGATCGTCGCGAACGGCGCGGACGAAGAAAACACCCCGTTCGGCCCCGGCCCTTCGCGCGTCCGCTTCCTGACCGCCGACGGCGAGGACATCGCCCTGCCTCTGATGAGCAAGCAGGAGATCGCGGAGCAGCTTCTGACGCTGATCCACGATCGTTACCTCGACTGAGCGCGCAGCGCAGACGCTAACGGACCCCCATAGCTTCCAGCATCGCGAAGAAGTTCTCGCGTGGCATGTCAGAGGTCGCGTCGTGGCTGGGGCCCATGATCCAGCCGCCGCGGCGGCCGAGGGTTGCGCGCAGGCACTCGATAAACGCCCTCACCTCATCCGGCGTCGCGTGGGGAAGCACCCGCTGTGTGCAGATTCCGCCGTAGAAGCTGAGGCGATCTCCCCAGCGTGATGCGAGTTCTTCCGGCGGCATGGCATGCGTCTGGACAGGGTTGAGGACGTCGAGGCCGATGTCGATCAGGTCGTCGAGGATGTCCCGGATATCGCCGCATGAGTGGTGGATCACTGGCAGACCGGCGCTCTTGAAGACGCTCCAAAGCCGCTCGTATCGAGGTTTGAGGAGCTTTCGCCAGAGGACGGGCGAAAACAGGAGCCCCCGCTGCGATCCGAAATCATCGCCTGTGTGGCCCGCGTCTATTCCAAGAGACGCGAGATTGCGCGCGACCGCAAGCTGCACGGCGAGAATGTGTTCCAGCAGGTCTTCGACGAGCGCCGGCTCACGAACCAGATCTTCCATCGCACTCTGGAATCCTCGCAGCAGGTAGTACTTCTCCCACAGGCAGAAGCCCATGCTCCCCACCATGGCCCGCCCTTGCTCGTTCGAGGCGATGCGAGCCTGGAGTCCACGGTACAGGGCCGGGTCGTCCGGGTCGGGAAACGTGTAGCTCTGGAGGTCTCCCAGATCGGCGAGAGGGTTCACGTTCACCTGGAACCCGTCATTGATGGTGTTATCCCAGCCGATGCCCCAGATGTCGAAAGAGGTGTCGCCCTCAACCCGCACGATGTCGTTGATGCCAACGCCTTCGATGTGGTTTCCCAGAACGCCGGGGAGGGCGGCTGGCTCGACGCCGAGCCAGTGGGCCGCCTGCGCTGCTGCGAGAGGCGTGAAGGTGATCTGCGTTGGCAGGCGGTCAGCCGGCTGCCTCCTCACGGCGCGCAGAACCCGCTCGCGCGGGGTGATCAGCTCAGTTTCACTCATCGGCAACGCTCCGTCCTTCGAGCATGCCTGCGCATACTGCGCCGCAGTGGCCGATTCCTCCATGGCCGCCGGCATTGTGTCAAGCGAAGCTCTGAGCACAGGCGCGGCTGCCGCTCCGCGGCAATGGACGAGTCCCCAGACTCCGGTGACATGGTTCCGCTGTTGGAACGCTCACGGACACCCGGCACGCGAAACCACTTCAGCTCGAGTGAATCGCGCCAACGAGAAGCCCCGACGGGCAGACTACTGCCTCGCCTTGAGATGGGTGTCGAACCAATCCGCAAAGCTGGCTATGTCGGAAGGCCAGTTCTCCCACCCGTGCCCCTGCCCTTTCTTCACGGCCAGCTTCGCCGGAACACCGGCCGCCTCCAGAGCCTTCACCATCACCTGTGACTGCTGGATGGGGACCAGCGTATCGGCGTCGCCGTGCACAATCAGGGCGGGCGGGTCATCGGACGACACATGGGTGATGGGCGAGACCTCCCGGGCAATTGCCAGTCTCCGGGCTTTGTCCGTGATGAGAACGTAACGGCCGGAAGCCTGATCGAGCTCGACGAAGTCGAACGGCGCGTGGAACGGCTTCAACTCCGCCTCCAGAGCCTGCGTGATATCCCGTCCCGGCTTTCCGTAGTTGAGGAAATCGGTCGGAGGGAAGAAGCAGGCCACGGCCTGAACGCGGCTCGACTCGCGGTCTACCGGGTCGGTCGCGGCCGGGTTGCCTTTCGCGCCCGAGGTAGCGATG
Source organism: Armatimonadota bacterium (assembly GCA_019136435.1). Lineage (GTDB taxonomy): Bacteria > Armatimonadota > UBA5829 > DSUL01 > DSUL01 > JAGVUD01. Next base: position 12,693 of record JAGVUD010000404.1, read on the forward strand.
AGAAGCGACAGGTGCCCGCCCGCCGATCCGCCAGAAATGCCCAGGCGATCCGGAGCGACGCCGTAAGCGGCCGCGTTCGCGCGGATGAAGCGGACGGCGCGGTGCAGGTCGGCTGCGGCTTCGGGAATCGTGAATCGCGGCTGGCTGCCGTGGACGACGGCAAAGACCGTATATCCGCGGTTGACAAGCACGGCGCAAGTCTCTTCGCTGATCATCTCACGGGCCGAATACCAACCCCCGCTCATGACATAGATGACCCCCGCCCCGTTCTGCTTCTTCGGCCGGAAGACGTCCATGGTCATCGCCAGGCCGTGTTTGTGTCCGTAGATCACATCCGGCATCCTTTCGAACGATGGTGGCTGAGACCCGGCGCACGCAAGCGCGGGCGCAATCATCGAGACGACAGCAAAGGATACCCCTGACCAGTTCATATCTGTTACACGCTCCCGGTTCCGCGACCAGACTCTCCCTGCAGGGCAATGGCCGGCGGACACGATGCCGGCTTCGACCCCGGCGGCACATTCACCTTCGCGCTTCAGAAGGAACTGACGCATGACGAACAGTTTTGCCCTAACAAGCGTCTCTAAGTAGAAGGCCCGGGCACGCCTGCCCGGTGGTCATTGTCCTATGCGATCATATCTGCTCTTTGTCACTCTGATTCTGATCCTCGGCGCGGGCGGCGCGGGCGGCGCGGGCGCCGCGGGCGCCGCGCTCGCCGGTCCGGGACATGCTCCCGACGAGATGCTTATCCGCTACAAACCCGGCAAGTCCGCAAGCGTCAAGAGTCTTGCCGCGGCTGCCGGGGCGCGAGCCCACAGCGAGAACAGCAAGACGCGTTATCACCGCTTCAAGCTGCCCGCGGGCGCCGACCTTGAGGCGACCCTGGCGCGGCTGCGAAAGAACCCGTCCGTTGAGTACGCGGGGCCGAACCACTACCTGCAGATATGCCAGGCGCAGGTTTTTCCGAACGACCCGGTCTTCTACGGCGGCGACGACTTCTTCGGCATCCCTTCGTGGGGTCTGTATAACGACGGCGACAACAACGGCCAGGGGGGCCTGTACCGCGCCGACATCCACGCGCCCGAAGCGTGGGCTATCACAACGGGCAGCCCGTCCGTCGTCATCGCCAGCATTGACACGGGCGTGGACTACACGCACGAAGACCTGGCCACCAAACTCTGGACAAACCCCGGGGAAATACCCGACAACGGGATTGACGACGACGGCAACGGCAAGGTGGACGACTGGCGCGGCTGGGATTTCGTCACCAATAGCAACGACCCGTACGACGACAACGAGGTGCAGCACGGGACGTTCACATCGGGAATCGCGGCGGCGGCGTCAAACAACTATGTAGGCATCGCGGGCGTATCGTGGGGCAGCCCGATTCTTGCGTGCAAGGTAATCCGCGCGGACGGGTACGGGCTCGAGAGCGACGCGGCGGACGCTGTTGTGTATGCAGTTGATCTCGGAGTCAAGGTCATCAACATGAGCCTCTCCGGCGAGGACGTCCCGGCGCTGCGCGACGCGGTCGAGTACGCATGGCAGCACGGAGCCATCTGTGTCGTGGCGAGCGGCAACGACGGCACCTACGGGACGAGCTATCCGGCATCGTACCCGAACGCGCTCGCCGTGGGGGCATCCAACGAAAACGACGCCCGGTGCACGTCGGCGGACTGGATGGGCTCCGGCGGGAGCAACTACGGCGAATACCTGGATGTGATGGCTCCGGGGAGCTGGATTGTCGGACCCGGACCGGGGCTGCTGGGCGGCTTCTACCAGACTCAGCCCGGCACTTCGGCGGCGGCCCCGTTTGTTTCGGGCGAGGCGGCGCTGATCTGGTCGAAGCACCCCGACTGGACGAACGCGCAGGTTTACTACCAGATACTCCAGACAGCCGACGATATCGAAGACCCGGGCTGGGACATCTACTCCGGGTACGGACGCGTCAATGCCTACCGCGCGCTGACCGAGGAGATTGCGGCGACCCCCACCATCAACGCCACCCGCACACTGCCTGCCGGCACGGCGGTGTACCTCCAGAACAAGCTTTTGTCCACATCCAGCACCGACATTCCCAACCGCCTCT
>JAGVUD010000004.1 GCA_019136435.1 Armatimonadota bacterium
GGACCGGATCGCCGGGCTGGCCGGCGCGCGCCCCGAAGACCCGCCCGATCCTCCCGCAACCAGCCGCGCTTACGGCCTGGAACTGGCGCGGTGGGGATACGCCGTTCTGTGTTTCGACCTGATCTGCGACGGCGAGCGAATACCACCGGGGACGACCCGCTACGACACCTGCCGCTTCTACGAGAAGCACCCGGAGTGGTCGGCGGTCGGCAAGAACATCTGGGACGTTCAGCGCAGCATTGACTTTCTGGAGACGCTCGACTTCGTGGACAGGTCGAGGATCGGCTGCGTCGGGCACTCGCTGGGAGGGCACTCGAGCCTGTTCGCGGCGGCGTTCGACCGCAGAATCGCCGCCGTCTGCTCGAACGGCGGCGCGCTCGCCTGGCAGCTTCCCGCCGACCACTGGTCGCGCCCGATGGGCGGGGGCCGGGGGCCGGTGCGCAGCTACGTGTATCTGCCCCGCTTCCGTAAGTACGTGGACAACCCGGACCTGAAGCCGCCCGTTGATTTCGAGCATCTTATGATGATGGTGGCGCCCCGCCCGCTGCTGGTGATGGCGAGCGAAGGCGAGGTGGAGTCGCAGGGTCTCGTGGACAAGTACGCCGCCGCGTTCGGGCACTATCACGCGATGGGCGCGGGCGACAGGATCGGCATGTTCAGCTACCCGGGCAAACACAGCTACCCGCCCGTCGCCAAGCGTCACAGCTTCAACTGGTTCGACCGCTGGTTCGATCATACCCCGGCGGTGCCCACGCTCTGGCCGGATGCTCTGATCTAGGAATCCGGCGGACTCTCGCACCAGGACGCAAGTTGCCGAAGCGCGGCGCGGGGCCAGGACGGGACGACGAGCACCCTTCGCCCGGCGGCGTCCGCCAGCCAGGGGATGGTGGCGTTGTCGAGAAACGCCCCCTGCCCGTCGCGCAGCATGATATCCGGGACCGCCACCAGGTCGGCGTGACCGGCCTTGTTGAGGGCGTCGCGCACGTCGCGTCCGGTCAGCAGGCCGGCAACAGTCACGCTCGGGCCATACCAGTTGTTCACGGCCGGGACGACCTGAGCCTCGAGCCCGAGAATGGCGGTTACGGCTTCAGCGAACTTCTGAAGCACGGGCGCGGCAAGCACTCCCGTGACGATCTGCACCCTGCCCCGGCGCGACTGGCGGGGAAATCGGCGCAGGCAGGCCGCGACCTCGTCCAGAAACAGGCGGCATCCCCCCACCCCGTTCGATGTCTGCGGAAATCCGTCGTAACTTGCGGCCCTCGGAAACGGGCGCTTCGCAAGCAGGTAGAACTCGTCGGAGGGGACAACGAAGCGCGCGCCGAGGCACTGCTCGAAGCGGCGCTGATGGGCCCGTACCTGATCGAGCACACGCACGGCGCCGCGGTGGTTGTACGGCTCGCTCTCGTTGCGCCCGAGGCGGTAGTCCGTCACCCCCATCGGCACAATCGCAAGCGACCGGACTCCCGGATACAGCTCCGCGAGGTCGGAGATCGTCTGGTCGAGCGCCGCCCCGTCGTTCGGGCCCTTACAGAGCACGACCTGCGTATGAACCTCGATGCCGCCGTCGAGAAGGCGCCGGATCTGCTCCAGAACGGGCGGCGCCTTGCGGTTGCGCAGCAGCCGCCGCCTGAGAGTGTCGTCCGTCGCATGCACGGAGATGTAGAGCGGAGACAGCTTCTGCTGGAAGATGCGCTCCCAGTCGCCTTCCGAGAGATTCGTGAGTGCTGCTGATCAACGAAGCAGAAATCGCAGCGATTGCAGCAGAGCCGGACGCCGTCGAACAGGTCGTCTGCGAACTCGATCCCAAGCTGCGCGTCCACGTCCTTCGGCACAGGAATGTCGAGGGCGCGGCCGCCCCGATGGACTGTCAGGACGCACGGCTGCGACGCCGCGTGAAACTGCACATCAATGACGTCTTCGAGCGGGTGGCCGTTGACCAGGACAATCCGGTCGCCCGGCAACACTCCGGCCAGGTCGGCAGGCCCGCCCGGAAAGACCTCGGCGACTTCGCCGGCAGGCTCACCCTCTGCGTCGCGTTCAGAGAACAGAGGCACGGAGATGCTGTCTCTCGATTGGCCGCCTACTGCCCGGCCGGCGCGCCGGCGCCCTTGCCGGGTTTCTCGTCCAGAATCTGAAGCAGCCCGTATTCCACGCTGTCAACAAG
>JAGVUD010000056.1 GCA_019136435.1 Armatimonadota bacterium
ATGCACACGCCCTGCGAGATCATCAGCCTGTCGGACATGGAGCACACCGCCCGCCTGCTGGCGGCGTTCGTCAGAAGGCTGGAGCCGGGCGTAAGCTTCGTGCCCGAGTGAGACCGCGCGCTTAGCCGGCTTTGCCGGTCAGGCTGAACGGGCATCCCAGATACGAGAAGCTCCCGCCGCCGTCGAGCGACAGCACGACCGGCGGGCGCTTCGCCTCGGACGCTTTCCCGGTGAGCCTGCCCCCGGCGTCCAGCTTCGCGCCGCGCCTCAGGAACTCCCAGTCCGCGATCTCTGCGGCGGTCCAGAACTCCAACCCGAGTTCCCTGCCCTGGGCGACGAGCGCCCGGAGCGCGTCCGCCACACCGGGCTTCGCGATGTGAGCGGGGTGAAACGTGAAGCTGGCGATGCCGTTGTGCGAAACAGCGGCCTTGAGAAGCGCCGAGTGCGCGCACGGCGGCACGGTGACGATGGGGTCCTGCGAGAGGCTGGCGATCTCGAGGCAGCCGATCGGCTCTCCCAGAGGGGTGTGATGGAACCAGGGATGGCTGGAGCCCGAGAAGAACCCGAGCGTTCCGGGCTTGGAAGGCAGCTTGCTTTCGTCAGCCGTGATCCCGCTGGCGGCACACCATTCGATGATGTCGGCGGCATTCTGCCAGCGCGTGTAGTGATTCTTGTTGGAGCGGAACCCCTCCACCCCGCAGGCACGTGCGACTTCGTGAAACTGCTTCAGGAAGTTCTCGCGCGACCACTCCGCTCCGCGCGACTCCGGACGGATGCCGGCGTCGAAATGAAAGCCGATATCGTGACCGTCCGCCGACGCGGCGGCGATGATTCCGCTCTCCGGCGTGTATCCCGGCGGTATGACGAACCAGGTGGACCTGATTCCGATGCCGCGCAGAACGTCTATAAGCTCGGTGGCCAGGTCGGGGTCGCTGCCGTCCGTGTCGAAGCTGATATGCCCGAGCGCCTGCATGCACTCCGGATAGTACCAGACCACCCGAAGCGGCGCGCCGGCAGCTTGAGCGACGCGGAAGATGGACTCCAGCAGAAACTCGCGCCAGCAGTCCGCGACCGGCTCGGAGAAGAACCCGAACCCCGCGCCGCACGGATCATCGCGATCCATGGTCCAGTCGAGGACGAGCCCGTCCTCGGCCTTCAGGATGTTGTCGTTGAGGGGCGCGCTTCCGTCCGGCGCCGGAACACCGTCAACGGCGACCGGGATGCCATGGCTGATGTGCCGCACCGTTGCGGCGATGTCCACAAACAGACCGGCCGCGCGGTCACCAGCCCGAACGGCCGCGACCATTTCGGAACGTTGGCCATGGCGGTCAACGACCGATCCGAGCGCAACTCCCGGCTTAGCCTCGCGAAACGCATAACCCCCGAAGAAATGGAGCGGGCGGCCGTCTGCCCGGCCGCCCGTTTCGGGCTGAAACCAGCCCTCTCCCATGCTTTGAACAGAGCCGAGCCACGCGCCGAACTGCGCATTGGCCCCGGAGACGGGTTCGACACCAAAGACGCTCTCCACGCCCAGCGGATTGCCCAACACGACGAGGCCCTTGCCGGCTTGCACATGCCGCGGCACGGCTTCACGCCACGCCCGCGGCAGCCCGTCGCGAAGGTGGCTGGCGACCAGCCACACATCGCAGGCCGCGATGGCCTCCGGGCTTTCCGGGTCCTCTGTCAGGCAGTACGCTATCCCGGCATGGTCAAGGATCTCGAAGAGAAACCTGTGCTCGGGATGCGGCGAAAAGTACGCCACGCCCAGTGACCAGGGCGCGGAGATCGTCTCTGGCATCGTGTCTCCTCAACTCATCTTTCCGGCCGCCCGGCTCAGGCTCCGATCTTGACCGTCGCAATGCCGTGCGCCGGAATCTTCACCTTCAGAACATCGCCGTCCATGTGGGCCGTTGACGCTTCGAGCGGCTGCTCCAGCAGGTCGCACTCCACGGCCAAAGCGCCCGGCTCGACGATGCTTCTGATGCGGATGGACGCCTCGGTGTCCTTCCCCTCGACTTCGAACGCGCGGACAACGACACCATCCGAATCCTCCGCCTTCTTCACCGCGGCGATGAAGATGTTCGGCTGCTCGACAGACACGAACCCCGCCGTCGTATCGAGCGGCCCTTCGTGCGTGTCCGTGCTCACCGGCGTCAGCGGAGCGCCGTAGTCCCAACCCAGCCGCATCGCCTCGGATACGGACAGGTCGCCCTGATGCGGCCTGATCGAGTATCGGATCACGTGCTCGCCCATTTCGGGCAGAGGATCCGGCGAGTAGCTCGAGCGAAGCAGCGACAGGCGCAGCGTGGAGCCGTCCGCGTTGTGCCCGTACTTGTCCTCGTTCACCAGCGTCAGGCCAGCGCGGCCCGCGGAGGTCTGTCCGGAGAGATCGGCCCACTTGAGGGCCGGGACTTCCTGCCCCGAAGCGCCGCGCTCAATGGAACCGAACGCCACCTCGTAGCGCGCCTTCGGATCGGTGACGGCCAGGGGGAAAGCGGCTTTGAGCAGCGGCACGCCCCATTCGTTCGTTCCGCGCTCGAGCCAGTTGACCCGCAGGTTGAAGTCCACGCTCCTGCTGCCGGCATCGAGCGAGATCTCATACGTGAAAGACGAGTCTTTGTGACGGCGCGTGAACACCACCGACGCGCGGTGCGGACCCCGCTGCCGGACATCGGCCAACCATCCCGAGTTGAAGGGCGTAGATTCAAGGAGCTGCCCGATGACCCACGCGCTCATCCCGTTCGGCGCTTCGTGCCAGAACTCGATGAGGCCCATGCGCCCGCCTTCGGGCACCGAGTCGAACCCGGTCTTCTTATCGATGAGATGGGCAATGGAGCCGCCCGAGCAGTCCAGCACGACCCGCAGGTGCTCGTTTTCCAGCGTCACGGTTTCGAGTTCCGCGGACGGCGAGTGCATCACGCGCTCACGGGACTTGACGAAGGCCCCTTCCGCGCTGAGAGGCTCCGGCCCCCGCTCGACCTGATAGACCCGGTATCCTGTCCCGGGAACGCTCTTCACCGGGAAGGCAACACTGGTGAAGTTGTGCCCCCAGTAGTTGCCCGTCCCGACAACCTGCGCGGGAAACACCTGCCCGCTGTCGTCGCGCACCCGGATGCAGTCGTGCGGCCAGTCCTGGTTCCAGATTTTGGCCGAGATGACCTCGGTGCGCTCCCACGGCATGGGGTTATAGATGAGGAACGGCTGCCCCGACGGAGCGCCCGCGTTCCACGCGGTGACGCCGCCGGCGTTGGCCGGGTCGCCCGCGCCCGCGCCCGCCCCGTCGCCCAGCGACTCGCTGCCGAGCACGCCGGGCGCGCCCGTGCCGCACAGGGCGGCGGTGTTCACTTTCGAGGCCAGAGCCCGCAGGCCGCGGGTGGTGACGGACTCGGTGATGGCCGCGACCTCCTGGTGCAGCCCCGAGGAGTACTCGTAGGTGGCATGGATGCCGGATCCGGGCAGGATGTCGTGGAACTGGCAGAACATCGTGTGCCGCCAGCCGCGCTTCAGGTCTTCGGAGGCGTAAGGCATCCCTGTCGCGCTGCGCGCGAGAAGGGCCACCGTTTCGGCCTTCGGCAACGCGTTCTCGCTCAGGCGGTTGCCGCGCTTGACGATGGACTGCGACGTGTAGCACCCCTCGAACACGAAGTTGAGCTCGTCATCCACCACGGGCAGATTCGGATTGGCCGCCTCGACGGCGTCGTAGAACTCCTCGACCTTGCCCAGCCGCAGCGTCGGCCAGATGGGCCACTCTTTCATGCGCCCGTAACGGATCAGATCCCAGCGGGTCGGTCCTCCGCCGTGGTCGCCCACCCCGTACAGGAACAGATAGTCCTTGAGGCCGGTCTCCTTCTCGAAGGTGAAGATCATCCGGGCCAGGTCGGGAGTGATGACGCCGTTGTACCAGAGCGTGTCGTCTTTGAAGCAGAGGATTCGCGAGCCATCCGGCCCCTGCCACCAGAACATGCTCGGGTCCTTGCCGGCGCGGCAGAAGTAGTAGCGGCTGACGCCGCCGCGCCTGAGAATGCCGGGCAGCGTGTGGCAGTGCCCGAACATGTCCGGCTCCCAGTCTATCTTGACGGCGTCGTAAGGAAGCCCGAACTTCTCCTTGAAGTAGTGGCGGGTGTAGAGCATCTGGCGGCAGAGCGTCTCGCCCGCGGCCAGGTTCTTCTCGCCCTCCACCCAGGTGCTTGCAGTTACGTCCCAGCGCCCTTCGGCGATTCGGCGCCGGATCATCTCGAAGACTTCCGGCGAGTACTCCTCCATCGCGATGTACGTGGAGGTCTGGTCCTGCGAGAAATGGAAGTCCGGGAAGGCGTCCATCAGCCGGTCCACCGTGCTGAACGTGTCACGGGTGGTGCTGACGGTCTCCGGCCACGGCCACAGCCAGTTCATGTCAATGTGCGCGTGCCCGCAGCAGTGGATTGTGTAGGTCTTCAGCTCGGCGCCGATGGGCGCGAGGGTCTGCTCGGCGGCTTTGATGGCCGCCATAAGCGTGACATCACCGCCCGAAAGGTCTTTCTGGAACTGCTCCATCGCTCTGGCGACGAGCGCCTTCCACGCGTCGCCGTGCTGCTCGTTGTGAGCCGCAAGACGCTCGGCGATCTCGAACTCCGACTTGATGCGCTCCATCAAGTCCGACGCGCCGCGCTCGGCGGCTTTGAGCCCCTGCTTCAGCGGATCCATCTGTTCTGGAAAACTCATGGGATATGCCCGATGCTCCTTGTTTGCTACTGAAAGAATGCAGCCTCCGGCCCGGCGGCCGGGATTGTACCAGAGAAGTGTTCCCCACGCTGCGCCCGAATCCTGCCCGAACGGCTGATATCGTCGCCGGGCTGTTATAATGCCGCCGATTATGCACAAGAGATTGACACATCAGGAGGCCGCTGAGGCCAGAGCCATTGCCGAGGCGGTTGCCCGCCAGGTGCGCGACGCGGTGGCGGACGAGATCAACAGACCCGGCGCGGGGGACATCACGGGCATCGCTTCGAGCGGAGATACGACGTTCTCGATGGACAATGCGGCCGAAGCGGCTCTGGAGGCCGCCATAGCCGGGCTGGGGACACCCGTAGCCTGCTATTCCGAAGATCAGGGGCTGCAGGTTCCCGATGGCGGCGCGAGGTGGCTTCTGGTGGTCGATCCCATTGACGGCACTCGGCCCGCTGCCGCGGGTCTGGAAGCGTGCGTGGTGTCGGTGGCCGTGGCGGAGTTGACGGACGAGCCGGCGTTTGCCGATGTCGCCGCCGGCGCCGTCTGCGAGCTTCGCCGCGACCGCACATACTCGGCGGCACGGGGCCAGGGCGCGTGGCTGGACGCGGGATCGGACCGGCGGCCGCTGACCCCGAAGGACCCCGGCGACCTCCGCAACGCGCGGTGGACGCTCGAGACGGTGGGGCGGCCGGCGCTTCTGAACTACATCGCCGCCGGGCCGCTCATTGACGAGACATCGCTGCGAGGCGGTCAGTTCGCGCTGAACTCGAGCGCGTTCGGGATTTGCCAGGTGGCGGCGGGTTCGCTTGCGGGGATGGTGGACCTCTCCGCCCGCCTCCTGCGCGACATAGACACGGATGCCCGCTATGTGCGCAGCGTATGTCACGGGCGCATTATGGGACTGTGGGCATACGACATCGCGGCCGCCGCGCTCATCGCCATGGAGGCAGGCTGCGCGGTGACGGATGCGTGGGGGCGCTCGCTCGATACGCTCTCGCTGGTGCACACCGAGGCCGAAGACATGGCAAGCTGCATCTGCGCGGCGAGCGCCGAGCAGCATGCGAAGATGCTGGCCCTGCTCAACAAGGGATTCGCGAACTGCGAGCGGCTGTGGAAGTCGGGCGCTCTGACTCCGGACGGCCTGGAGTAGCGGCTCCGGCCTACAGCGGCCCCTGCGGGTTGTACCGGCGAATGACGGCGGCCCTCAGGCTGCGCACTTCGGGCACATACGGCGCCAGCGCGAGTGCTTTTTGCATCTCGACATACGCCCCGGGAAGCTCTCCCGCTTTCAGATGGGCGCGGGCAAGGTGCGCCCGGAGTTCGCCGTCTCCCGGAGAGAGCTCGACGGCCCTGGCCAGCCAGTGCCGCGCTTCCGGCATCCGTCCCATCTTGAAGTACACCCACCCCAGGGTATCCACGATGTAGCCCTGCTTCGGCGCGAGTTCCACTGCGATCTTCGCAAGCCGCAAGGCTTTGGGGAGGTCGCGCTCTTCCTCGGCGAGCTGATACGCCAGGTTGTTCGCTGCTTCAGCGCTGCGTGGGTCAGCGCGCACGGCTGCGTCGAGCGCCCTCTCGGACTCCTTCGCGCGGCCGCTGGCAGCAAGCGCCTGCGAGGCGTTGACAGCGATGGCGGCGAACTCCCGGTTGGTGAGCGCGCGGGGCAGAGTGATCCGCGAACGTCCATCAACAATCGCAAGCCCTACCGTCCCGGCTTCACGGAAACGCTCTTCCTGAATCCACATCCGGAATACCGCCAGATGAACGGACCAGTCGCGGTCGTGCTTGCGCAGTATAGCATCGGCCGCCGCGCGCGCCTGCGGCAGCTTTCCCCGGCTCGCCAATTTCACGGCGCGCTCGAGACCGGCCCTTACGTCCGGAGGAGGCGGCGGGACTACCGTTCCGGCGCATCCTCCGGCCAAACAGACACAGACGCAAGCCATGACTGTACGAAATACTCTTCTCATGGCCATGGGAACTGAGGCGCGGGCGAGTCGAGCAGGGCGCTCGCGGCGGTCCAGAAGATGGCCGCGACAAATTCGCCGATGATTAGCCCGAGAAAGACCGGCCTGGCCCGGACGTACAGGCGCATGCCGCCATAGCGCAGTATGATCGACTTGAACACCCACGCGACGAAACAGGGGAACCAGAAGTTGAACAGCGTCCACGAAGGAGCCAGGGCGTATCCGAGCGGGTGCAGGGGCCACCAGAAAAATGCGATGCGCATCCAGGCGAGGAAGGCCGTGAAGAGCGCGCCGCCCAGCACCCACAATCGGTTGCTCAGAAGCGACGGGTCGGGCGTCGTTGGGGGCTCGGCTATCTGCCGGATGTGCTGGGTGTAGTCGGTGAACGCCCACTGCGCATTGTCGGTGTAGGGGTAGGAGTAGAGACTGAGCGCCCCGTTGAGCACGTAGGTGTACTGCATCTGCAGCCAGCCGGACACAAGCGCCGCAGTCACTATGGACACGACGAACATCGGCAGAAACCAGCGCCGCCGCAGAGAAACTCCATCGGAGATCTTGAGCGTATCCAGAAAGCCGGAGAGCAGAAGCCCGCGCTGATCTCGCAGGAACGCGGTATCGAAGAACGCCATCGCCGTCAGGTTCGATGCGCCCAGATGATACGGCGCGTGGACGACGGCGATGATGTCCACCGGTCGGAACGAGGTCTCCGTCATCAGCAGCCCGCCCTCCGCCACGCTGCGCGCCATCACAAGGGCAATGATGAAGATGAACACGAACAGTTCGAATGCCGCGAGCCAGAACGACATGCCGGCGGCATTCAGCCAGAGCGCCGCCAGAAGGAAGCAGGTGATGAGTCCCCAGAAAGCCATGCGGTGAGACAGAAGCTCCCCCGCATCGTCTCCGGAGCTTCGTCCGAACGCGTGCGACAGCACGCGCCGGAAATGAGGCCAGCCCGTATAGAGCATGTACGCCGCGAGAACGACGTACGCCCCGATTGCCTGATGCCCCATGAACTTGTAGCAGGGGTAGAGCGGCATGAACTGCACTTCGACGCCCATAACGCCCGCCGCATACGACTGCGCGCGCATGAACACGAAGAACACCCAGAGCGAGAACAGGATGTCGGACGGGAGCAGATAGAACAGCCCGATGGCGGCAAAGCTGAGATAGGCGGTTGTGGTGTAGATGACGTTCCACGGGGCTACCGGAGGAAGGTAGCTCGTGAGGCTCTGCTCGAGCCTGACGCCCGGGACGTTCGGGAACAGATTGTGCAGCCCGTTCATCCCGAACACGACGGCTGGCAGGGCGAAGCCGATCCACAGAAGCGGGTTGCGGAAGAGCGATCCCTGCTCCTGTTCTTTCAGCAGATCGAGCGGAAGCTGCGCGAGGGGAAACGCCAGCTTCTCATTGTCCACCCACTGGCGGCGCAGAATGGACGCAAGGCACAGAAAAGCGCCGAAGATGAGCAGCGCGAAGACGCCCCACATGACGAGCGGCACCGACCAGAACTCCCACGGGATGCTCTCACCCGCCCGCAATCGCTCGTAATAGCGGGTGGCGACGGTCTGCAGCGGCTCGCCGTCCGGGTTGTAGGCCACCAGCCATTTCTTGATGTGCGGGAAGAGCAGCCGCTGCCACTCGTTGGAGGCGTTGGCGTAGTAGTTGGTGGCGATCATCACGGGCATGACCTTCTCCATGAGGCCGCGGCTCGAGACCATGGCCGCGACGAGCATCATGGAGTAGATCGTCGCCAACTCGGG
>JAGVUD010000384.1 GCA_019136435.1 Armatimonadota bacterium
AGGCGCACGGTGACTATGTTGGCCGCGACGGCGAAGACGGTCACGACAAGCGAAAGCACTCCGTTCCACGCGACCGCCCGCGAGGCCTCGCGCAGGCGGATGTCACGGTCCGGCGATGCCGGCGGCGGGGTTACGGTATCGCTCAAAACAGGCTCAACTCAGCGTCCGGATACACCGGGTGCGGGGGCACAGATGTCAGGCCACGGCGTGAGCGAAGACTTCGCTCTCGACAAGCTCGCAGATGATGTGGCCTATCGTGATGTGCGACTCCTGAATGCGAGCAGTGCACTCGGACGGCACTCTCAGGGCGATGTCCACGCACTCAGCCAGCCGCCCGCCATTCGCGCCTGTCATCCCGATCGTGAACGCTCCTTTTTCGCGGGCCACCACTGCGGCGCGAACGATGGACTCGGAGTTTCCGCTCGTGGAGAGACCCACGAAGATGTCGCCCTCCTGCGCAAAGGCGGCGGTCTGCCGGGCAAAGACATCGTCGAAGCCGTAGTCGTTGCCGATTGCCGTCACAGCGGACGAATTGGTGTTGAGGGCCAGGGCCGGCACAGCCGCGCGCTCCATCTGGAAGCGCCCGACGAACTCGGCGGCGAGGTGCTGAGAATCCGCGGCGCTTCCCCCGTTTCCGCAGAAGATCACTTTCTTGCCTTCACGAACGCTGCAGACGATTTCGACCGCCGCCTGAGCGATCTCGAACGCCAGCATCTCCGCCGCAGCCTGCTTGACTTGGATGCTCTCGGCAAATCGCTGTCTTACGAACTCCAACATACCCCTGGCTCCTCCTGATATTGCTCTGAGGCCGTAGCTCTTGTCATTGTATGTGACGATTCCCGCTCCCGTTTCAGTATCACACATTTGCGCTCAGCGTGCCCGGAGCGGCCGGCTTCTGTTTACGGGCCGATGGCGTCCATCATGCTCTTCAGACGCCCGGCCAGCGCCGCAACTTCAGCGCGGGCGGACGAGTCACCGCGAACAAGGACATCAGCAAACGCCCTCGACGGCTCCACATACTCCGCGTGCATGGGTCCGGTGGTCGCGTTGAACTGATCGAGAACGTCTGCCCGTGAGCGGCCGCGCTGGCGGATATCTCTTGTTATGCGGCGCGACAGGCGGACGTCCTGGCTCTGGTCCACGAAGACAGAAAGGTCTAACATCTCGCGCAGCTCGGGCACGGCTAGCACCAGTATGCCCTCCACGATCACCAGGCCCCCCGGACGCACTTCGCGGCAGCCGGCCCGGTTGTGGGTGACGAAATCGTAAACAGGGGCCATCACCGGCTTGCCGTTCTTCAGGTCGCGGACGTGGCTTACGAGAAGGTCAAATTCGATGGCGGACGGGTGGTCGTAGTTCTTGCGCGCACGTTCGTCCGGGCTGACCTGCGACTGGTCTCTGTAGTAATCATCCTGTTTGACGACTACAACCCGGGTACCTTTGAGCGCCCGGCAGAGCTTCCTGACAAGCACGGTCTTGCCGCTGCCGCTGCCGCCGGCTATCCCGACACAAACGCCTGGCACGAGCCTCTTGCCTCCGCAACTATCTTTTCGCGACCCCGCGGGACTCGACGTGCCGCCCGATTTCTCGCAGAGCGATGTTGGCGAACTCATCCGCCGCCTGGGCAGGGTCGCGGGATCCCTGGAAGCGCACCGTCACGCGAAACGAGAAGTTCGGGCCGTGAATGCCCTGAATCTTGTTCCAGAGCATGTTCCACTTGTGCGCCCAAAGGTTGGCCGTCTGCCTGTCTCCCGCCAGATACCAGTATCGGACGACGAGCTGGGCAAAATCCTGCACGAACTCAGCCCGCGAGACCTCGCCGCTCTCGAGCTTGCCGACGCCGGTCTCCTTGGGAGTCCAGCCCGTCCCCGGCATGCAGAACATCGGGCTGTGGAAACTTCCCGGATCGGCGCTCTCGATGGCGAGGAACTCGACAATAGTCTGGCCGCTCTTGTAGAAGCGCACCAGAAAGTGCGCGTTCGGGAGCTGCTGGTTCCACTGCTCCGGCGGCACCTCCTGCACGCCCTCCCAGCCCTCGATGTTGAGCGGGAGCCAGTCCCAGGTCTGCATATTGACCATGGGCGCGCTGACATCCCCCGCCCCCCGCAGGCTGATCAGCGCAAGAGCGCCGATCAGAACAATCAGGATGATTCCATGAGCCTGAACTCTCGACATCCAAGCAACCTCGCAATCCCGTACATCAACACAAAAGCGACAAGGAGCACAACATAGCCGGAGTAATCGTGGAGCACCGGCACCAGCTCGGGATCCCACCAGTGACCGACCGCCACCAGAATCGCCACCCTGAGCGAATTCACCATCACCGAAAGCGGCATCGCGATGATGACGAACAGGATTTTCCGCCACAGCTCGCCCTTAACCGCATAAACAAGGAAGACGGCGAACGCGGTGAGCGCCACGAGCATCCGGAATCCGCTGCAGGGCGCCCCGACCTCGACATTTACATAGTCCGTCTGGATAGACGTGCCCACCCGGTAGGCGGATATCAGGAACAGCTTCGAAATATACGTGGCGACGATGGTTGACCAGATCTGCACTTTGAACGCCACCTGCGTGAGCACGAACTCGGGGATGGGGCACAGGAAATACAGATACAAGATCGGGAACGCGAACTCGCGAACGAAGTTCCATCCGTAGAGCACCGCCACGAACCAGGCGAGGCTCACGGGAAACGCCAGCCCCCGCATCGTCTGGCTGTTCTGCAGTCCCGCCACAGTGGCCATCCCGAGGAAGACGAACAACAGGGCGAATGCCCAGGCGCTCGGCCGCGGCTGCATTTTCGCCGCGCTGTCTTTCTTGAGCCAGGCCGTCCACGCACACATGAACGGAATCAGAAACCCGTGGCTGTAGTAGCCGTCGGGGTTGTCCCATGCAAGGTAGAAAAAGTGGAACGTGGGAATCCAGAAGACGGCGAACGCGATCCAGGCGAGAATCTCGATCCAGTGGCGCTGCACCACGTTGAGAATCTGGCCAGTTCTGTTCCCCGAGGCAGACACCTGCGTGCTCATCAGGCAGCTCCTTTCCGGCGAATGAGCGCCGGCACCGTCGCGAGCAGGAGTTTCAGGTCAAAAAGCATTGAACGGTTCCGCACATACTGCAGGTCGAGCGCGGCCGCTTCCTCGCCCGAGAGATCGGACCTGCCGCTGATCTGCCACAGCCCCGTCATTCCGGGCGGGACGGTGACCTTCTCGACATACCAGTCCTCGTTCTCGTATCCGGTAATAGGCAGCGGACGCGGCCCCACAAGGCTCATATCGCCGGTGAGAACATTGATGAACTGCGGAATCTCGTCCAGGCTAAGCTTGCGCAGCCAGCGTCCGACGCGCGTAACCCTGGGATCGTCCTTCATCTTGAAGTACGCGCCGCCCACTTCGTTGTATTTGTCCATCTCGCGCTGCAGCTTTTCTGCATCGGCAACCATGGTGCGAAACTTGTAGATGGTGAAGTGCCTCCCGTATCTGCCGACCCTGGTCTGTTTGAAAAGAACCGGGCCGGGATCGTCGAGCTTCGTGAGGACCGCAATGATTGCGGCGGGCAGAGCCGTGATCACAAGAAGCACGCAGGACCCGAAAATGTCCAGAGCGCGCTTCGCGTGTTCGTATCCTCTTCGTTCCCCCGCCGCGCCTGCGGCGCGGGCGGCCTTCTGTACATCCACTGAGATTCCTTCAACACTTCAGGCGGCTGCTACGGCCTGGCGTTCGGAAAGAGGCCGGCGCTGATAACACCGGCCTCGAGAATAGTTAGGACCGCTTCAACCGGTCGCGGGTGACGCGTTCCTGGCGTCAGCCCGGTATTGCGGGACTGGTCGGCGGCACGGTCCCGGACGGTGGGGTGCCTCCTTCCGGCAGCCCCGCGTACGCGGTTCTGAAGTAGTAGAGGCCATGGCTGTCGTCCGGCCGGACTTTGTTCAGAAGCACGCCCACGAATTCGGCGCCCACCTGTTCGAGGCGCGACTTGAACTCGAGTTCGGCGCCCCGGGGCACCCGTCCGGCCGCCTGCACCATCAGAACCCTTCGGATGTAGGAGGCGAGGACAGTGGCATCGGCAAACGCCGATCCCGCGGGACTGTCGAACACGACGAAGTCGGCGACTTCGATGGTGTCCTCGTAGAAGCGCTTCATCGCATCGCCCCGCAGAAGCCTCATCGGGTTGTCTGGCAGGGGCCCGCTCGGAACGAGCAGCAGACCTTCGACCTTAGTGGGCACCGCGACATCTTCCAGCGCCGCGCCTCCGGCCAGCACATTGCTGAACCCCCTCGAGTTGTCCACGCCGAACACGAGGTGCTGGGCGGGCTGGCGCAGGTCGGCATCCACAAGAATGACGCGCGCTCCATCGGCGGCGAGGCTCGCTGCCAGGTTGCCCGCTGTTACCGTCCGCCCGGAGTTGGGCTCGGCGCTGGCAACCAGAATGCCGCCCGTGCCCCCCTCTTTCACCCGGCTGTGCCAGAGGTTGGCGCTCAGCATCTGGTACGATTCGCGCAAGCCCAGTTCGGGCTTGCCGCGCACCAGGCTGTGACCACGGCCGATGGGCACCATCGCCGCCACCGGAAGACCAAGCAGTTCCTCGGCCTCTTCGGGCGTGCGGACGCTGTTGTCCAGGTAGTCAAGAATAAAGATCACCAGGCACGACAGCAGAATGCTGAGCGGCAGGGCGAGGAGCACTTTGAGTTTCTTGCCGCCGGAGACCTTGTCCAGCGCGGCGGCGTCAACCTGCTTTATGGTGCCGGTAGCGAACGGCTCGCTCTCTCTGATTGTCGCCTCGTCGAGCTTCTGGCGGAGCATCGAGTAGGTATTCTGGGCGACGTCGGCTTCCATAGTGAGTTCGCTCAGACGGCGCTCATCCTCTGGGTAGCTCTGGAGTTCAGCCGACATAGTTGGCACCACCCGGGAAAGAGCGGAGTGGCGGGCGGTCGCGCCGATCGCCTCGACCTTCGCCTGTATGTAGCGGTCGTAGGTGCTGGAGTAAACGGGGTTGACAATGCGCACCTGCTGCACGACCCGCTCGCGCTGCTCTTCGGCGAGAGCGTTCTTTGCATCGTTGATGGACTGTTGCAGCGACTGCACCTCCGGGTGACTGCTGCCTCTGGTGGCCATCATGCTCGCAAGCTGCTGCTCCTGCTGCTTCAGGTTCGCCGTCAGGGTGGCCCAGAGCTGGTTGTCACCCTTCGTGACGGATTCATCGCGCTCGCGGGGAATCTGGGAAAGCTCCTTTTCCGTGGACGCCACGCGCCTGGCGGCCTCGTCTCTGCTGACCTGAGCCGAGCGAAGCTGCGTCTGCATATCGCTGAGCCTCTGGATTTTGGCCTGCGTGGCGTAGTTGAGATCGGAAAGACGGTTGGACCTCTTGTAATCCGCAAGAGCTTCCCGCGCCTGCTCGAGCTGCACGCGGGCCTTCTCGCACTCACCCTCGATGTACTCCTTCTGAGTCTCCGCCCCGTAAATTAACTCCCGGTAGTAGTCGCCAAACTCGCGCGCAACAAGGTCGGCGGCGCGGATGGCAACGGCGGAGTCCTGGTCGGTCACGGAGATACGGAGAAGCTGCGTATCGCGTTCGGGCAGGACGTCCACTTTGCGCAGCCAGTCCTGGATATCGAAGCTGTAAATCTTAGAGGCGATGTTGCTGTCGTACCGAAGCTCGTCCAGCACCTTCACGAGCACTGTCCGGCTGCTGGCGATCCGTGCGAGGTTCGCCAGCCGAAGCTCGGGGTCCGCTCCGGTGTAGATGGCCTCGGGCAGGACGTTCTGTCCCTGGAACGACGGCGAACGCTCCATAACCCTCGTGACAGCGGTGAACGTGGTGCGCTGCATAAGCGCCATAGCCGCAGCCACGCCGACGCAGATCACCATTCCCGCGATGATCAGCCACTTTCGCCGGTATAGTTTCCTGTAATATCTCCAGAGCTCCAAGTCTCGATTACCTCCTCCCGCCTCCTGCGGCGGACGAGCAACAGACCTGAATAAGATCAGGCGGCCCGTTTACGATCAGCGCACCCGCGCGGGCGGGATCGCCGAGTGCGATCCCACTCTGCGCATCCCTGCAACTAGAAGAATCCGATACGGCTAAGATATGAGGCGTTGGCCAGCGCGCCGAGCACCTGCCCGATCTTGCCGAGGTCCAGAGCCTTTGTCTCCGGCACAAACACCACGTCGCCCGGCTCCAGCCGGATATCGCCCGACCGGTCACCGGTGCGCATAACCTTCGCGACATCCACCGGCACCCGCTCGCCCGGCTGGCCGTCCTTCGGCTTGCGGATCACCACCGTGTTCTTGAGTGAACCCCTCGGCACGGCCCCGCCCGCCTGAGAGACCGCTTCGGTGGCGGTCGTCGTACGCTTGTATGGAAACGCGCGCGGCTGCTGCACGTAGCCCATCACGAAAAACCTGTTGTCGCTGTCCTCCGGAATGTAAATCGTGTCGCCATCCTTCAGGCGGATGTTAGCGCTCATGTCTCCTTCGCGATAGTAGGCGTCAAGATCAACGGGAATGGGCTCGGCCACCCCCACCCGCGTAATCGTCGCCTTCGCAAGGCCAGCAGTATCCGGCAGGAACCCGCCCGCCTCGGCGACGGCCTGGTCCACGGTGTCACCGTCGCGCATCGTCTGGAGTCCGGGCCGCTGAACCTGTCCCAGCACGCGCACCTTCATCTTGTGGAGTTGATAAATGGTCAACTGGACAACCGGGTTGCGGAGATAGTCCATCTCCACAAAGCGGCGGGCGATCTCGTTCTTGATCTCGTCAACCGTGCGTCCCTGCGCCGGCACAGAACCGACTACAGGAGCGTCAATGGTGCCCTGCGTGGTGACGGAGAGATACACGCCCTGAATGGCGGGCTCACCCCACACCGTCAGCTGCAGGATATCGTCCACCGCCACCCGGTAGCCGGCGGGAGCGGTGGGCGCATCGGCTGGCAGAGGTGAAGGCGCGGGCGCCCCCATGCCAGGAGCCGCGTCGCCGGCAGGGGCAGCCTCTACACCGCACGCCGCCAGCGCAAGGACCGCCAGCGCAGTCCAAACCCAGCAACAGTATTTCATAGGATGCACTCTCCTTAGCCTTCCGATGAACCCGCACGGGCGGGCCCTTGAGCGTCCTGCGCGTCAGTAGCCGTCTCTTCCCACTACCCCGGTAGATTATGGCTGAATCACGCGTTCTTCCCCAGCATACTGACGCGCAAACTGGTTGAAAACCGAAAAAAGCCTGAAACGCGGCAGACACTGGGATTACGGAGTCTCCGGTTCTTCAGGTTCCCGGTCGCCGTGACACGAGGAGAACCCGGAGGGACCCAGCCGTTTACAGCCGGCGCCCTCCTGCTGTATTCTGGACTCACAGCGAACTTTTTAACAGAAAGCACAGACTGATGCAAGATAAGCCCCTTGATTTCCTGAGATCCCTTGTTGAGACCGCAAGCCCGTCCGGCTTCGAACAGCCCGCTCAGAAGCTCTTCCGCGACTACGTGCGGCCATTTGCCGCCGAGGTTCGCACGGACGTGCTCGGCAATGTGATCGCCTCGGCGAACCCCGGCGGAGCGCCGCGGGTTATGTTCGCCGGGCATTGCGACCAGATCGGCTTCATCGTGAGCTACATCAACGATGAAGGATTCCTCTACTTCCGCAAAATCGGCGGCATTGACCCCACGGCGTGCGTCTCGCAGCGCGTGGTCATACAGGGCAAACAGGGCCCTGTGGCCGGAGTCATCGGCCGCAAGGCCATTCACATGCAGGAGCCAGACGACCGGACCAAGGCGCCCAAGCTGGACGCCCTGTGGATTGATATCGGGGCAAAAGACAAAGAGGATGCCCAGAAGCTGGTCCGGCTGGGCGATCCGGGCGTATTCGTACAATCCTTCCAGCTCCTTCAGAACGGGCGCGCGGCATCCATGGCGTTCGACAACAAGATGGCCGTCTGGATAATCGCCGAGGCGATGCGTCTGGCGTCGCAGTCCAGCCACAAAGCAGGTGTTTTCGGCGTCTCGACGGTGCAGGAGGAGATCGGTTCCATCGGCGCGCACGCATCCGCCTTCAGCATCGAGCCGGACGTTGCCATCGTGGTGGACGTCGGACACGCCACCGACCACCCCGGCGTCGAGAAGACCAAAGCCGGCGACTACGCGCTCGACAAGGGGCCGATCCTTTCGCGCGGCGCCAACGTGAACCCCAGGGCGTTCGAAATGCTTGTGGCGGCCGCCGAGCAGGAGGGCGTACCGTATCAGACCGACGCCATCGGCGGGCGCTCGGCGACGGACGCCGACCCGATTCAGTACTCGCGCGCGGGGGTGGCAGTCGGGTTGATTCACGTGCCGCTGCGATACATGCACACGCCCTGCGAGATCATCAGCCTGTCGGACATGGAGCACACCGCCCGCCTGCTGGCGGCGTTCGTCAGAAG
>JAGVUD010000548.1 GCA_019136435.1 Armatimonadota bacterium
CGCGTGACGGAGAGCTGCACCAGCGTCACGGAAAGGATGATCAGAAACAGCACGAAAGCGAGCGCGGACGCGTAGCCCATGTGGAACATCGTGAACGCCTCGGTGTACACGTGGTACACATAGACGCTGGTCTGCGGCGTCGGCTTGCCGCCCGTCATCATGTAGATCTGCGTGAACACCTGAAACCCGCTGATGACCGACATCGTGAAGATGAACAGCGTGGTCGGCGACAGCAGCGGCCAGGTGACGTGCCGGAACATCTGCCAGGGATTCGCGCCGTCAATGCGCGCCGCCTCGTAGTAGCTCGCGCCAATCCCCTGCAAGCCCGCCAGATACAGAATGGCGTTGTACCCCAGCCCCGCCCAGACGCTCATGATGATGATCGCCGGCATGGCCCAGTACGGGTCGGCGAGCCACCCGGGCGGGTTGGCGATGACCGTGGAGAGGAGCTTGTTGATGAGCCCCGACTCCGGGTTGTACATCGAGCGCCAGACGATGGAGAGCGCGACGATGCTGGTGACCGCCGGCAGGAAGAAGATGACGCGGAACGCCGCCACGCCCATCAGCTTGCGGTTCATCAGAAGCGCGATGCTGAGCGAGACGGCCATGGCGAGCGGCACTGTGGCGGCGGTGAAATAGAGCGTGTTCACAAGCACCTGCCGGAAGGCCTCGCCGTGTGTCAGGTCCTTCCAGATGGCGGCGTAGTTCGCCAGCCCGACGTAGCGCGGCGGGGTCAGGATGTCCCACTCCAGAAGGCTTATGCCCAGCGCCCCGAAGATGGGCAGCACCGCGAACACCAGCAGCCCCACGAAGCTCGGGCTCAGGAAGCCGATGGCTGCGATTGTATCCCGGCGGCTCACGGCCCGTTTTCGCCCTTTCCGGCGCTCTGGATGGCGTTAGCGCGGCGGGTAAGCGCGCGCATGCTCTCGCCCACGTCTTTGCGCGCCGTGAAAATCTGGGTCAACTCCGACCTGGCAAGCTCTTCGAAGGCGCCCGTGTTGGGGTCCACCTCCAGCGGACGCGCATAGCGCGCGGCCCTCAGGAACTCCCTGTCGTTTTCGGGCGGCGTATTGGGGTCGAGGAACACCGGCGACTCGGCGACGGACACGAACGAGGGCATGTCGCGCCCGGTGGCGGCCTGGTGTTTCTGCCCCTCCTTGCCGCAAAGCCACTGCATCAGCTTCCACGCTTCTTCCAGATTCGGGCCATCCTTGCGCAGGACGTAGCAGTTAGCGAAGAGGACGGTGGCGGCCTGTTTCTTCATCGGGACCGGTCCCACGTCCCAGTTGAGCGGGCGGCCGTCGGGGTATGTCGCGCCGCGGAAGCTCTGGCACCCCCAGCGCCCCTGAATGAACATCGCCTGCCGCCCCGCGCGGAACATCTCGCCGCCGCCGCCCAGGTCCTGCGCCTGTTCGGGGGACGGGAAGACTCTGTGCTTGTACTGGCAGTCGGCGAGGAACTGGACAGCCCCGAGGGCGGCCGGCTGGTCGAGCAGGCAGCGGCTCATGTCGGGCGTGAAAAGGCGCCCCCCGTTCTGCCAGATCCAGAACGCGATTCCGTCGGACTGCAGCGGAGCGTCGCAGGCGAACTGGTCGGGCTTGCCGTCGCCGTTTCTGTCGGCGGCGATCTTCTTGCTCGCGGCCAGAAAGTCGTCCCACGTCCAGCCTTCGCGCGGATACGGCACGCCCGCCTGGTCGAACATGTCCCTGTTGTAGTAGAGCACGAACGTCGTCCACCCGCGCGGGAGTCCGTAGAACTGCCCCCGGAACTTGAGGGCGGGGAGAAGCTCGGCGAACATCTCGTCCACGGGAAAGCCGTCGCGCTCGATAAGATCATCGAGAGGATGAAGCGTGTTGCGGGCGGCGAATGTCGGAAGCTGGTTGTAAGCGAGCTGCATGATGTCCGGCGCGACGCCCGCGGCAAACTGAATCTTGACGCGCTGGTAATACTGCGACCCGGGCACCTGCTGGATTTCGATGTCCACATTCGGGTGGGCGGCTTTGTAGCGGTCGAGCAGGCGGGTGAGCGACGCCAGCCCCTCCGGGCCCTCCCAGCAGGCGAGCACCAGGCGCACACGTCCGTGATCCTTCGCTTTTGCGGCGCACCCGCAGACACAGGCGCAGGCGGCAAGCGCAATCAGCAGGGTGACAGCGCGGCGCGCCAGGCCGGATTTCCAGATTGCAGCAGACCCGAGAGCGCGCACTGGCTTACGGCTGCCCCACCCGCCTTATTCTGTCGAGGTCAGGAGGCGAGACGGTCTTGCGCTCCTTTATGTGGGAGACAACCGCCTCGCGGGTGGTGTCCCAGGTCTCCCAGGTGATTTCGACACCCGGGGCTGCCTCCATCATCTCCATCATCACGTACGCCTGCGCGGTTACGGTGTAGAGCTTCTCCGGACCGGCAGGCTGCCCGCCGATGGTCAGACACTTCACGACGGGGGTGTCACCCTTCATTTCCCACTCGGTGGAAGCGCCCGAGATGGCGGTCGTGATGAGCTTTTTGCGCGCGGCGCGGGCGTTCAGGCCTGCGATGATCTCATCGCCGGTCATCTTCGCGGTCACAAGGTGCTGACGCGTGTAGCCTCCGATGAGCCCGAATGCCTGCCCCGCGGTGACCGGGCCGGCGGCAAGCTCGCCCTTCACCGAGTTCGCGTCCACGACACCCAAATCCGAGCCGCCCGCGGCGCGCACGGCATCCGCGACGAGGTTGGCGGCGGCGCTCTCCTGCCCCGCCGGCGCGGGCAGAACGGCGGCCGATGCGCTCCCGATCACCTCCCGGGCCAGCGCGGCGGCCCGGTCACGGTAGGGCTGATAGGCTTTCAGGACGTCCGGGTCTTCCGGCAGGTCTTCCGCGATAGCGATGAGCGGCCCTTCGGGGTACGAAGCATCGAGCGGCACGTTCTGAAGATTGTTCCACAGCGTGTGCCTGCCGTTGACAGATCTGAGATCAGCAGAGTCGCCGTCCTTGCGGACGATGAAGTCAATCCGCCCCAGGTTGCGGGCGCCGTAGCCCGTCTGCGTGACGAGCGTATCGCCGATCCATGTCCATTCAGGAATGGTCGTATGCGTGTGCGCGCCGACGATGAAGTCAATCCCCGGCACCTCCGCGGCCATCTGTTTGTCCGGGTTCACCCCCATGTGCGACAGGGCAATCACGACATCCGCCTGCTTTCGCAACTCGGGCACGACGCGTTTGGCGGTTTCGATGGGGTCGTCAATGAAGATATCGCTGATGCTTGGAGGCCAGTGCAGCGTTATCGTGTCCAGCGTCGCCAGCCCGAAGATCGCGACCCGCACGCCCTGGATTTCCTTGATAATGTGCGGCTGCAGTCTGTCCCACTGCCCGCCGGAAGCCGCGCGGATGTTGGCGGCGAGGAAAGGGAAGCTGGCCCTGCGCATCGCGTCCTGCGTGACTTGCAGCCCGAAGTCAAACTCGTGGTTGCCCGCGGTCATAACGTCATAGCCCACGGCGTTCATTGCGCTGATGGTGGCGGCTCCGCCGGAGAGATAGTCCTCCGGCTGCCCGTGGATCACGTCGCCGCCTTCGAGCAGAAGCACGTTGGGCATCTCCGCGCGAATCTGCCTGACGACAGTGGCCGCGCGCGCCAGTCCGCCCGGGCCCTCACCCGGCGCGACACTGCCGTGCAGGTCGTTGGTGTGCAGAATGGTGATGAGGACGTAGGCCGGGTCGGCCCCGGCCACAGCCGACAGCGACGCAAACGCCACCCCGGCCGCCAGCCCCGCCGCGCGCGAACGCAGCCTCAAACCAGGCCTGACCAGGCGGCGGAACAGCCATGCAACGCCGCCGATCGCGGCAAGCCACTTCAGGTTAAGCAAACGAAAGCCTTTCTAGTATTCGCCCATAACGTAGCGATCGTTGGCGTGACACTCGGGGAAGTCCCAGTGGGCGTACTTCAGTTGACCGCGCGAGTCCTTCCATTCCGGGCTGTAGGGCTTGACGTTCGTCACCACATGCCCGTCCACCATCACCATCAGCATCACCCAGCCCGAAGTGGGGCTGTTGACACCCGAGCGCTCGTAGTGATGCCTGCTGTGCCGGTCACTCAGAAGATAGAACTGGGCAGGCCGCGTACACTGGTCGAACTTGCGGGGCCGGTACACCTTGCCCGGGGCGTAGGCGTACCCCAGGCACTCGTTGAAGCGGTAGTCTATCTCGTTGCGGATAAAGTTGTTCCAACACGAGTCGCAAGGGTCGGGACACTGCCACAGGGTGTCGCCTTTGAGATAGGAGTTCAGATCGCGGTACGGGCCGCTCGTGTTTCTGAGGAAGGAGTCCTGCGCGCCGATGTTGGGGTTGCCGTTGCCGTACACGTTGCAGACCCGCGGGCCGTAGCCGTTGTGGTCATCCACATACATCCGCACGGCCGTGGCGATCTGCTTGAGATTGTTGATGCACTGAGTTGTCTTAGCCTTGCGCCTGGCACGCGCGAAAACAGGGAACAGGATTGCTCCCAGAATGGCGATGATCGCAATCACCACAAGCAGTTCGATAAGAGTGAAGCCCACGCGGTTGGACCTGTCCGCGAGCCGTCT
The DNA here is from genome assembly GCA_019136435.1 of Armatimonadota bacterium. Lineage (GTDB taxonomy): Bacteria > Armatimonadota > UBA5829 > DSUL01 > DSUL01 > JAGVUD01. The sequence goes on from JAGVUD010000548.1 coordinate 4,554, forward strand.
CATAACCATTGTAATGTCTCCCGAATAATGATTCGCGAAAGCACCCTTATGCGGCATTTTGCGCCTTCCGAAGAGCGCCTGTCAACCGGCGCGCGGGCGCTAGTCGAGCGTGACAATGTCGGCCGCGGAGCGCACCCTGAGCCGCCTCTGCACCTTGCCCGCGATGGTGGCGGTGGAGATGACGCCCGTCACCTGCACAGCGCGGCCCACAGCCGGAGCGCTCCAGCCGGACAGCCCGGACACGTCCACCCGCAGCCCCGTGTAGCCGTAGCCGTCAACGAGCGCGCTCCCGTCGTCAATGTACAGGTAGAAGCCGCTGATCGAAGCCTTCACCCTGCCCCAGGTTCGCACGAGATGCCCGATGTTGTTGAGTCCCACGCCCCCCTGCACGCCCGGAGTGTAACCGCCGAACGCCTCGCCGCCCAGCCGCTCATTCGAGAGCCCGAGAGGCAGGGGCACACTGGATGTCCCGGTGACAGTCACACTCGCTGAGGAGATATCCCTCTCGCCGTTGAGTGTGCTGAGCGTGCCGGCGATGTTCACCCTGTCGCCAACCGCAACAATCGCGCCGCTGTTGACTTTGATCGCCGACGACCGGTCGCCTTCGGCCACGTAGAAAGCGCCGGAGAACACGGCCGTAACCACCTTGCCGGACAGGATAACGGCCGTCCCGTTCGGATTGAGGCGCGCCTCGCCTATCGTTGGAGACGATCCGTCCGGGCCGTAATAAACGGCCACCGGCGGCGAAACCGACTTGAGGCGGTTGCTGGAGGCATCGGTGGCCCGCGCTGTGATCGTGTGGACGCCGATGGCCAGCCCCGCGGGGTTGCAGGTGAAGCTATATGGCGCGGCGGTATCCGTCCAGAGAAGCTGCCCGTCTACGTAGAACTCCACATTGTGAATGCCGCTCGCGTCCGTTGCGTCCGCCGTCACCGTGACGGGCCCCGTGACGAGCGCGCCCACGGCCGGCGCGGTGATCGAAACGGCGGGCGGAGTCAGGTCCACGGCGTGGAGATTGATGGTGGCATAGACGGCGCGGTGATCGCTGCCGAAGTGCGAGCTGCGCGCGGGATTGGCGGCGAACCCGCCGGACTGCTTCACGCCCGAGTCATAGTCCCACCAGACATAGTCCAGGCGCTTGCCGAACCAGTCCATCATCGTCTGCCCGCTGAACGAGTTGTGCGTGTGCTGGCTGCTGGGGTCGGTGAACTCGAGGTCCATCTCGTTCCAGGTGGACGTGCCCGTATCGGTGTTGAGATCGTTGGTGATGACGCGCGCGGTTCCGGGGAATCCCGACATGCCGGGCGAGCCCGCCTGTCCGTTGACGATCCACTCCTTCAGCCGGATGGCTTCCTGCCGGCGTTCTTCCTCGGTCACTTCGTGTCCGTTGAGGATCGCCCCGCCCCAGAGCAGCTTGCCCGTAAACAGCCCGAACGCTTCGTCCGTGCCGAGCTTCCGGAATAGCCTGCCTGCGTACTTGAGCACGTAGCCGTTGTCTATCGTCTCCAGCACCTTCTCGCCGAGATACCACTCGCTGAGCCGGTGCTCCACGAGGTCCGTTCTCCAGAAGAAACCGATGCCGCTTGCGTTGTTCACGCCCTGCGGGGTGCGCGAGCCTGCCCAGTCCGCGCCGGTGTACTGCTCGAGGAGCTGTTCGATCTTCGCGCGGTCGGTCTCGCTGATGAGTTCCTGCATCCCGATGACGGCGATGGGCGGGTTTGTTCCGCCCGAAGGGTTGATGCTGGCCACCCACTGCGCGAAACGCTTCGCGGTGTCGTAGGTGACGGCGGAGGTGTCCTGCTCGGTGTAGCGCCCCCCGACGTAGATGTTGCACTGGCAGACGGTGATGGTTCCGGCGCATGCAGGGACGACAACCGAGAGCGCAAGAAGAGCAGCGCAGATTGACCAGTGATGAAGTTTGCGCATTGCGGACAGGAACAAAACATGCAAGACTGCCGCCCGCCGGGTGGCAGGGCGGCAGTCAGAAGCGAAGCAGGTGTTTACCTGCGGCGAAGCACGCCGGCGAACCCGGCGAGGCCCATTGCCAGCGCAGCCAGCGACGCGGGTTCGGGGACGATGTTGAGGTCGTCCGCTATGCCGTAGTTGGCATACGTGGGAAGGTCTGTCAGGCTCAAGTAGCCCCTGTAGAAGTTGATCGTGGTCGGTCTTGCGGCATTAGCGCTGTAGAGCGCCACATCCGTCGCGGCAGGGGCCCCGTCCACCCACAACGACCAGGTCTGCGCTGCCCAGTCGAGCACGGCCTTGAACTGATAGACCTGAGCGCCGTTGAAACTCGTGGCATACGTCTGCCACGCTCCGCCCGAGTAGTACTGGATGCCTCCGCCGTTGAAGCCGAACGCCAGACTGCGGTCGGCCGAGCCCGCGGCCTGAAGCGAGACCCACCACTGCGCAGCGTTGTACATCGCCTTCGCCAGCTTGACCTCGACGGTCACGAGGTCGCCGACCTGGCCGATGGAATGCCTGGCCGAGCGGCCCGCGTTGCCGGACACCATGTACGACTGCGATCCCGCAATCACGTAGGTCGGGTCGTCGGTCACGCGATAGTTGCTGCTGGCCGGGTCAACGACCCAGTCGTTCTGGCCCGTCAGCCCGCCGGCAACATACTCCGGCGCCTCGAAGCCGGTGGCGAAGTTCGCGCCGGCCGGCAACGCAACTGCCAGAAGCGCTATGAGCACAAAGACTGTTCTCATCCTTTTCTCGTTCTCCTTTCCCGTCTCCAGAGGAGACGAACACTTCCCTTTCCCCCCGAAAAAGGGGCCGGGAAACTCAAAAACCAGGTTCTTGAGGAGTACATCATCTCTGTTAGGTGCAAGAATCGTGCCAACTCGGGCTTTCCGGCGAACTTCTGCGCACACAAGACCCCGTGTCAGCCGCCCGAAGGGTCTGGGTAGCGCTTGATTTCGCGCATGATTCGTGGTAGTAATGGTACCCCTCGGAGGTATTTAGCCGGAAGGACGCGCTCTGGGGTGGAAGCGCGGCACGCGCTGAAAACAAGCTCTGACTCGAATGTGAAAGGAGACCGCGCAAAATGCGACGCTTCTATCTGCTGATACTGGCTCTTGCCATAGCAGGGCTCCCGTCCGCCGCGGGCGCCCAGATGACCATTGACGACTTCGAGAGTGGCACAACCGCCGGCTGGAGCGTGCAGGACACGCCCTACACGGCAATCAGCCTGGTGGCGCCGGGCGCGGGCGGCTCGGCGAACGCCATAGCCGTCCAGGAGATTGCCGGGTCGCTTGGCGGTCACAGCGCCTATGCCTACGCCGCCCGCAAGTTCTCGCCCGCCGCCAACTGGAGCGGCTACACCACGCTCGAGATGGACGCCGCCATCAGCGCGGGCGAGTGGAACGGCTACTCGATCCGCGTTTACAACAACAGCACGAGCGTATGGGTGCATGGGCTGCAGAGCGACTCGGCGGTTCCGGGCTTCCGCACCCTGAAGTTTGACATATCCGGAATCACCCGCGACCAGGTTACGAGCTTCCTGATCTACGTTAACCGGACGTCGCAGGACGCGGGGCAGACGCTGAGGCTCGACAATATCCGGCTGACGAACAACCCCGTCACGACAGACCCGGTGCGCGTCATCGAGAACTTCGCTTCGGGTGACATCTCGACATGGACTCCCGGCGGGGCATCACCGAACTTCCAGTGCAGCCTGGCTTTGGTGTCTGAGAACGCGCCGGGCGATGCTTCGACGCCCGCGGGAGCGATTGCGGCCACCCTCATCGGGAAGTCCAGTTCGTCGCTGGTCCGCTGGCGGCCGGCGAAGACTATGGACTGGAC
>JAGVUD010000427.1 GCA_019136435.1 Armatimonadota bacterium
ATATCGTTCTGCGCTGATCGCCGGGGCGCGATGAACGCGATATCCCGAAACAACGGCAAGAGTCCAGCAAGGCAAGCCGGGCTTGCCCGCGAACGTTGACTACTACCCCAGCTCTGACGCGCTCACGGGCCGCCCCAGCTCGGCCGACTTCCACGCCGCCTCGCAGAGTTCGATGCCGCGCAGCCCGCAGATGGCTGGCGTCTTGTTCGTGTCCCGCCCGAGAACGACGTCAATGAAGTTCTGGTCGGGATTCGACCCGGCGGGCAAGTCCGTCGGCTCGTACGGCTCCTGGCCGCGCACCCAGAACGTCACCTTGCCGTTGCGCAGGAAGATGGCGCCCTCGGTGCCCCAGACCGTGTAGTCCTCCCACCACCCGGGCTGGTCGCCGATGACGGTGATGGTGCCGATTGCCCCGCTCGTGAACTGGATGGAGACGGCGGAATTGATGTCCACGTCCGCTCCGCGGTTGTCAATGTAGGCGTTGACTTTGTCTATCGCAAGCCCGGTGGTCCAGAGCATGATGTCCAGCAGATGCGATCCCGAGTCGTTGAGCTGCCCGCCGCCCGACAGCGCCGGGTCCTGCCGCCACTTGCCCTTCTGCCCGCGCAGCCAGTCCTGCCCCTGCAGCGCCGCGATGGCCGTCACCTGGCCGATGGTGCCCTTCTCGATCTCGTTCTTGATGTACACGTAGTCCGGCGCGTAGTGCCGCTGATAGCTGATGAGGAGCACCTTTCCCGCCTTCTCGGCGGCGGCGATCACCTCTTTGGCCTCCTTCACCGAGCAGACGAGCGGCTTCTCGGTCAGCACGTGCAGGCCCCTGTCGAGCGAGTCCATAATCTGCGGGAAGTGCAGCGTGTGCGGCGTGTTGATGTGAACCGCGTCGAGGTTGTCCGCGCCGAGGGCGTCCCTGTAGTCGCTGAAGACGGGGATGTCCTTCAGTTCGGGGAAGTTCTCCTTGTAGCTCGCGAGGCAGTTCGGGTCCGTGTCCACAAGGGAGACGATCTCCGCCTCCGGAATCTCAAGCAGGCGCTTCACATGTCCGCGGGCGATTCCCCCGCAACCGATCAGTGCAATCCGAATCTTATCAGCCATAATCCATCTTCCTCGCCGGGGCGTTTTTGTGGCTCACACCATCCGGCTTTCGATTAGCGCTGCCGCGGCAGCTTCGCCGCCCCAAAGAGACGGCCAGGCAATTATACAGATTCGCCCTGCGGCAGGGGAAGGGAAATCCGCAGTTTTTCGAGATACTCCACACAGACAAGGGAACAGACGCCCCGGGGGCGAATCCACAAGAGGTTGCCCCGCGCACTCGAGGGGCACGAAAGGTTAGAGAGTTTGCAGAAAGAAGACATCCGCATTGATGCGGTGGTGAATGAGTTCAAAGACCGGTTCGGATGCGAGCCAGCCTGCGTCGTGCAGGCGCCCGGGCGCGTGGAAGTGATGGGCGGACACACGGACTACAACGACGGCTTCGTGATGCCCACAGCCATCAACCGCAACATTCTCATCGCCGCCTCCGCAACGCAGGAGGACACCGCCACGGCGTACAGCCGCAACTTCGACGAGACGAGCACCTTCAGCGTGATCAAGCCGGAGCGCTCCCAGGACGCTCCCTGGTCGAACTACATCCGGGGTGTCGTTGACCAGCTCGCGAAGGCGGGAATCCAGACGCCGGGGATGCAGATGGTCGTGGACGGCTCGGTGCCTCTGGGCAGCGGCCTGTCCAGTTCGGCCGCGCTCGAGGTGGCGACCGCGTTCGCCGTGTACGAGGTCACGGGCCAGAGCCTTCCGGGCAAGGAGACCGCCCTGCTCTGCCAGCGCGCGGAGAACCAGTTCGTCGGGGTCAATTCGGGCATCATGGACCAGTTCATCTCGGTGCTGGGGCAGGAAGGCAAGGCGATGTTTCTGGACTGCAGGTCGCTCGATTACCAGCACGTGAACTATCCCGCCGGAACGCGGATTGTCGTCTGCGACAGCAAGAAGCCGCGCACGCTGGCGGGCTCGGAGTACAACATCCGCCGCGCGCAGTGCGAGGAAGCGGTGCGGATTCTGAAGCAGCACATTCCGGGAATCAAGGCGCTGCGCGACGTCTCGGCCGAAGACCTTGCGGCGCACGAAAGCAAGCTCCCGGAGGTCGTGCGCAAGCGCGCGCGGCACATTGTTCGTGAGAACGACAGGGTGCTGCAGGCGGTGCGCGCGCTGAACCATGGCGACAGCGCCGCGTTCGGCGATCTGCTGAACGAGTCGCACGCTTCATCGCGCGACCTCTACGAGATCAGTTGCGATGAACTCAACTGGCTTCAGGAGGCGGCGGTGTCGGTGGACGGGTGCCTGGGCAGCAGGCTTTCGGGGGCGGGATTCGGCGGCTGCACGGTGAGCATCGTGCGCGAGGGGGCGCTGGAGCAGTTCGAGCGCGTCGTGACCGAGCGGTTCAGGGCGAAAGCCGGCATCGAGCCGGGCGTTGACGTCATGTCGGCCGCCGGGGGCGCCGGGCGGGTGCGCTAGGTTCTCAGGCGGGGGCTGACAGGATATGGGCAACACAGTTGACGAGATTCGGGCGATGGCGCGTCGCGCCGTCGCGGACACACGCATCACAGACATCCACACCCACCTTTTCCCGTCGTCGTTCGGGCCCAACTGCCTGTGGGGCGTGGACGAGCTGGTCACGTATCATTATCTGATCGCTGAGACGCTGCGCTGGCTCGCTATGCCCTACGACGCATTCTGGGCGCTGACGAAGCGGGAGCAGGCCGATCTGGTCTGGCGGACGCTGTTCCTCGAACACTCTCCGGTGAGCGAGTCCTGCCGCGGTGTGCTGACGACGCTCGGCGAACTCGGGCTCGACCCCGAATGCCGCGATCTGAACGAGCACCGCGCGTTTTTCCAGAAGCTCGATGCGGCGGAGTATGTGGACAGGGTGCTGGACCTCGCGAACGTGGACAGCGTGGTGATGACGAACGACCCGTTCGATGCCGGCGAGCGGCAGTGCTGGCTGGACGGCGCCGCCCGGCACCCGCGGTTCCATTCGGCGCTGCGGCTGGACGTGCTGCTGAACTCGTGGGAGACGGCGGCTTCGCAACTGAGGGGCTGGGGCTACGATGTGCGCCCGGACTTCTCCGGCCGCACGCTGTCCGAGACGCGGCGGTTTCTGAAGGACTGGCTGGCGAGGCTGGACGCGAAGTATATGGCCGTTTCGCTGCCCCCCACGTTCGCATGGCCCTGCGAGGACGCGCGCAGCAGGCTGATAGAGGACGCGGTCATTCCCGTCGCAGTCGAAACCGGGCGGCCCTTCGCGATGATGATCGGCGCGAAAAGGCAGGTGAACCCGGGGCTGCGTCTGGCGGCGGACGCGGTGGGGCGATCGGGCATGGAACCCGTGGAGAACCTCTGCGCCCGGTTCCCGGACGCGAAGTTCCTGGTGACGATGCTCGCCCGCGAGAACCAGCACGAGCTGTGCGTCACCGCGCGCAAGTTCCGCAACCTGATGGTGTTCGGCTGCTGGTGGTTCCTCAACAACCCGTCGCTGATCGAGGAGATTACGCGGATGCGGCTGGAGATGCTGGGGCTGAGCATCATCCCGCAGCATTCGGATGCGCGGGTGCTCGACCAGCTCATCTACAAATGGAAGCATTCAAGGGCCATCATTGCAGAGGTTCTGGCGGACAAGTACGCCGATCTTGCGGCGACGGGCTGGAAGGTTTCGGAGGAAGAGATCAGGCGGGACGCCCACGACCTGCTGAGCGCCAACTTCTGGCGCTTTCACGATGCTTAGGAGAACGGATCAATGGAGATCAACGGAATAGAGATTGACCCGGCGGCGAACCCCGCCGTCCTGGACACCTGCACCTGGGACCCGCCCGCGGCGCAGGCGCTGATAGAGGAATCGGCCGATGCGCTGGCCGCCTGCGCGGCGGCTGTGGATGCCGCGCCCGTGCGCGAAAGCCTGGACAGGACGCTCGGCGCGGTGAAGGGCGCCGTGCCCGAATCGGCGGCCGTGCTCGACGGCACCGGCTACTTCCTGATGGCACTCGACGACGGGCAACGGGCGCTCATCGGCGCCGGCGGCGGGGCCAGCGGCGCTCCGGTGCGCATCGGAACGGCCGCGGGCAGCCACGCGGTGATCTTCCCGGTCAACGCGGCGACGGTGAAGTGGCTCGTGACTCACCTGCTTCCGCAGTTTGCCCCGAAAGCCCTCGGAGGGCAGCCGCGCCTCGGCGTGGGCGCAAGACATTCGACAATCGCGTGGCCGGGCATCATCTCGGCTGTGAATTCGCTCGCAAAGCCGGCCGAGACGATCCAGAACTCCGCGTACAGAGAGCTTGCGCCGCTGGACATGATCCTCTCGCCTCCGGGCGAAGAGACGGCATGGCTTCCGGGTCACGGAAGCGTGAGCATCGGGCATACGGGCAGCAGCATCGAAGGATTCTGGCTGGCGGGCGTGCTGGCGCACGTCGAGCACGGAGTGCGGCAGCCGTACGGAGCCGACCTGGACCACGTGCCGGTCAGGGCGCTCACGGACGAAGGTCTGGCCAAAGCGCGGCAGATTATCGAAGCGGGGCGGCACTACAGCTTCTTCACGCTGGACACCTCCGCGATGTTCGATTTCTCGAAGGAGGATCTCGGCGAGCGATACGGCAGCGCGATCGAGGCGGCGGCTGAGCTGTACAGGTTCATCAAGGCCGTGCGGTGGGGGGAGCCGTTCGACTTCGAGTTCTCGCTGGACGAGGGTCCGATGATCACCGAGCCCGCGGAACTGCGCTTTGTTCTGGAGCGGCTGGCGGCGGAAGGGGTCGAGGTGCCGTTCGTCGCGCCGAACTTCGGATTTGTCAAGCGCGAGGATTACGGCCGTCCGGACGGCATGGAAGGGCTGGCGTCGCGCGTGCGCGAGCTGGCTGCGATTGCCAGCGAGTACGGGGCGGTGCTCGACTTTCACTCCGGGTCGGACAAGAGTCCGCTCACGTACAGGACCATCGCCGAAGCGGCCGGCGGGCGGCTCAAGCTGAAGGTCTCGGGCAGGCTGCAGGTGATTCTGGGCGAAGTGCTGGCCGAGGACGAACCGGACTTCTTCCGCGAGTGGTGGAACTACTCGCTGGAGCGTGCGCGCGCGGAGAAAGACGCGGGCAGCGAGGTGGCGGCGCGCTTCGTGGCGCAGGTGGAGCAGCGGATACAGGCCGGGGGCGCCGGGTTCAGGGCTCTGCCCTCCGACCGGTTCTTCACCGATTTCGCCTACGCCATGCCCGGCGCGAAAAGCCCGGAGGGCGAGTTCCTGTACCGCGACCGCTTCTACGCGCTTTCGGCGGCGACGCTCGAACACTACAGTGCGCGGGTGCGGGAGTACATCGAAGGGCTTTCGCGCGATCTGGGGCTGGATTAGCCCACCGGGCGGCGGGCGATTCTGCATTTGCTGGTGAAGTATCCGGCCCGGCGCGCGCTCTGGCACGGAAATTGCAGCGTACCCGGGTAGAGCTATGTTCACCCGCCCCACAACCCTGCTTCTGATCTGCCTCGCCGTGCTTGCGGCGGCGGGGGCGCGTGCGGATGCATCGCTGGTGGTCGTCGGATTCGACGACCTGCCCGCGCTCACGCAGGTTCCCACGCACTATGGCGGCATCATCTGGGATATGGGCACCGGGGGCTTTATGGGCCGCGACGGGCATGCAACGGTCAAGTCCGCGGCGGACGGCGCGGCGATCAAGAGCCCCCCGAACGCGATGGTCAACGAGTGGGGCGTCACGCGGATCGTCATCCGGTTCGAGGCTGGCGTGGTGGACTTCCACGGCGCATTCTTCGCCAAAGACACGGCCTTCCTGCAGCAGGCGGCGCCGTTCGTCGGCTTTGTGGGGTTCCGGACCGAGGACGACCCGGTCCCGTATCTGGCGGCCATGGCGAACAGCGAGAAGCTGGCAAACCTTGCCGTGGACTTCAGGGGCGTCGTGAAGGTGCAGATAACGGCGGCCGCCGGGCCCAGCCCTCTCGGGGGCGGGTACTACAACATGGACGACCTGTCGTACACCCCGCTGATACCAGAGCCCACGTCGCTCGTAGCTCTGGGCGGAGCGATGGCTTCCCTTGCGCTGAGACGCCGCCTGACGCGCACGGTGTGAGTCCGGACGCGGCGGATACAACCGCGCGCAAATCCCCGCGAAGTCTTCCTCCCCGCGCCGATATCGGCTAAACTGGGGCAGGTCACATTTCCCGCCAAAGGAGGATGCAATGGCGAAAGAACAGGTCAGGGCTAAGGGGCCGCTCTCCACGGCTGAACTACGCAAGATGGACGCCTGGTGGCGCGCGGCGAACTATCTGTCGGTGGGGCAGATTTATCTTCTCGACAACCCGCTGCTGAGGCGTCCGCTCACCATCGAGGACGTCAAGCCGAGACTGCTCGGGCACTGGGGCACAACGCCGGGCCTGAACTTCATCTACGTCCACCTCAACCGGATCATCAGGGCGCACGACCTGGACATGATCTACATCTGCGGCCCCGGCCACGGCGGCCCGGGAATGGTCGCGAACGTGTATCTGGAAGGCACCTACACCGAGGTGTACCCGAACATCTCGCAGGACGCGCAGGGGATTCAGAAGCTGTTCAAGCAGTTCTCGTTCCCCGGAGGAATCCCCAGCCATGTTGCCCCGGAGACCCCGGGCTCCATTCACGAAGGCGGCGAACTCGGGTATGCGCTGTCCCACGCGTACGGCGCAGTGCTCGACAACCCGGGCCTCATCGCGGCGTGCGTGGTGGGGGACGGCGAGGCCGAGACGGGGCCGCTTGCCACGGCCTGGCACTCCAACAAGTTTCTGAACCCCGTCCGGGACGGCGCCGTGCTGCCGATACTGCACCTGAACGGCTACAAGATCGCCAACCCGACCGTTCTGGCCCGCATCCCGAACGAAGAGCTGCGCTGCCTGTTCGAGGGGTATGGCTACAACCCGTATTTCGTGGAAGGCGACGACCCGAAGGCCATGCATCAGCTCATGGCCGCGACACTCGACTCGTGCATGTCCGAGATTCAGGCCATTCAGAAGAACGCCCGCACGAAGGGGATCACGGGCCGGCCCGACTGGCCGATGATCGTGCTGCGCACACCCAAGGGCTGGACTGGCCCGAAGGAGGTGGACGGCAAGAAGACCGAAGGCTCGTGGCGCTCGCATCAGGTGCCGATGGGTGATATGGCCGGGCACCCGAAACACGTGGCGATTCTGGAGAAGTGGCTGAAGAGCTACCGTCCGCAGGAGTTGTTCGACGAGTCCGGGACGCTCGTTCCGGAGATCGCCGAGCTTGCGCCCAAGGGCGCGAAGCGGATGGGCGCGAACCCGCACGCCAACGGCGGAGTCCTGCTGAAAGACCTCGTGATGCCGGACTTTCTCGACTACGCGGTTCCGGTCGAGTCGCCGGGCAAGACGGTCGCAGAGGCGACTCGAGTGATGGGCGCGTTCCTGCGCGACGTGATGAAGGAGAACATGAAGACCTTCCGCGTGGTGGGGCCGGACGAGACGGCCTCGAATCGCCTGGGCGCGGTGATGGAAGTCACCGACAAGACCTGGCTCGCAGAGATTCTGCCGGACGACGACCTTCTTTCGCCCGAAGGCCGGGTGATGGAGATCCTGAGCGAGCACACCTGTCAGGGATGGCTCGAGGGCTATCTGCTGACGGGGCGGCACGGGTTCTTCTCCTGCTACGAGGCGTTCATCCACATCGTGGACTCGATGTTCAACCAGCACGCGAAGTGGCTGAAGACGACGCGCGAGATATCCTGGCGGCGGCCGATTGCGTCGCTCAACTATCTGCTGACTTCGCATGTGTGGCGGCAGGACCACAACGGATTCTCGCACCAGGACCCGGGCTTCATTGACCATGTCGCGAACAAGAAGGCGGATGTGATCCGGGTGTATCTGCCGCCGGACGCGAACACGCTGCTGTGCGTAACCGATCAGTGCCTGCGCAGCAAGGACCTCGTTAATGTGATTGTGGCGGGCAAGCAGCCCGGGCCGCAGTGGCTGGACATGGACCAGGCGGTGAAGCACTGCTCGGCGGGCATAGGCATCTGGGAGTGGGCGAGCAACGACAGGGGCGGCGAGCCGGACGTTGTGATGGCGTGCGCTGGAGACATTCCGACGCTTGAGACGCTCGCGGCGGTCAGCATCCTGCGCGAGACCCTTCCGGACCTGAAGATACGCGTGGTCAACATCGTGGACCTCATGACGCTTCAGCCGCGCGAAGAGCACCCGAACGGGCTTACGGACAGGGAGTTCGACACGCTGTTCACCACGGACAAGCCGATCATCTTCGCGTACCACGGCTACCCGTGGCTGATTCACAGGCTGACCTATCGCCGGACGAATCACGACAACCTGCAC
>JAGVUD010000498.1 GCA_019136435.1 Armatimonadota bacterium
GTCCACATCCGAGGCATTTATGTTTAGCTTTGCCTTGAAATCCCGTACAGTCGTTACTGCCGTCGGAGCGCTGGAATCGGACCCGAAGCGATAGCACCAGGTATCCATGCCCTGTGAGTCGTAACTCATCCGGGCGGCGGCTGTCTGACCGGGAGCAAGCGAGACCGTCTTCCGGACCCCCGCCGAGAGGTCGCCGGCCGGGGTTAGCGCGCTGCCATTTACACTCAGGATAACATTGTCGTACACCGCCTGGTCGGCGGGGAACCGGAACACAACAGTGAAGTCACGGCGGTCGGCAAACTCGTTCTTGAATACGTAGTCCCCGGCGAACCGCACCCTGTAGGTGCTGTACCAAAGCAGGCCCTTGCGGCGCGGCTCCAGATTGATGGAGGTGGAGATGCGGCTGGACAGCGGGATGACGGGAGTGTACTCGGGCACGCTGACGACGCTGCGCTGTCCCTTCGCGTCCACACGGGTCTGCTTCACCATGCGCGTCGCCTTGATGGCCGGCGCGGACTGGGTCTGAGGCTGTCCCCACAGGTCCTGCACACCCGCGCGAGCAGAGCCCATGGAGCTGCGCGTGCCCTCCTCGAGCCTGTTGTACATCTCGCTGGAGCGCTGGTGGTTTGCCGCCCCGAGCACAAGCCAGGCGACGCTGCAGGCGAGATAGATAAAGACAATCGCGACGAGTCTGCCAGCCTTCACGGCAACTTTCCTTTCGTCCAGCGCCAGCAGCAGCCCGCCGCTTTCGAATACGCGGCGGGCCTGTGCGCCAGACAGACGGAAGTTACGCGAGACCGGCCCGGATGGTTCCCCGGCTCAGCCGCCGGGTTTCGGCTCGACTGGCATGCGCGTTATGGCGGCGATTGCGTCGTGGTCGAACTTGGGCTTGCGGTCGTAGGTGTAGAGACCGTTTACTTCCTGTTCGACGTCCGTGAGCTGGGTATACACGAAGCCGGAGAGCGCGGGGCATTCCAGACACACCTGTATAATATCCTTGTAGATTCTTATAAAATCCTCTACTGATTTCGGCCGGTCTCCGTAACCCCAGGCCTCCGTATCCGCCGCCTTCTCAGGGTCCCACCACATGCCCCCCATCTCGCTCACGATGACAGGCTGGCCGGTGTAGCGCTCACCCTGGGTGAACGTGGGATGGTTGTGACCCGTGACCGGGCCCGACTCGCCGAACGGCGGAGTGTAGGTTTTTCGCAACGCTTCCGGATCGTGGCGGTAGTCGTGCGTGTCCGCGATATCGGTCTCGGTCACATGCTCGTAGCCGCTGGTGCTGCACACCGGACGCGTGCTGTCGAGTTCCTTCGTCCGACGGACCAGTTCCCGGACGAAATCGTGCTGCACGGGGTCGGAATGATACGACTCACCCGTCCGCTCGTTCAGAGGCGTCCAGATGATGATGGACGGGTGGCTGATATCGCGCGAGACCGCCTCCAGCCATTCGCGCATCAGGTTTTCGCGCGCGGCGGGGTTGGCGAGGTCGCAACCCCAGTCCGGGAACTCCGCCCACACGGGATACCCCATGCGGTCTGCCCAGTAGAGCTGGCGCGGGTCGAACACCTTCTGATGCAGGCGCGCCGAGTTGAAGCCGAACTGCAGGGATCGCGATATCTCGTTGCGCATCTCGAGGTCCGATGGGGCGGTGTAGATGCCGTCCGGCCACAGTCCCTGATCGAGGATTCCCCGGAAGACGAGCGGCTCACCGTTCAAGAGCACCCGGTCGCCGGAAACCTCGACCTCGCGCATTCCGAAGTAGCTGGACGCGCGATCGGTAACCACCTGGCCGCGCCGGGTCACGATGCGCATGTCGTAAAGGTGGGCCGTCTCCATGTTCCACGGCACGGGGTCCGGGATGCGGATATCGAACTCGGCAAAACCGTCCCGCGGCTGCACCTCGGGGGTCGCGAGCATGCTGCCGCCCGACTGGACGTTGACCCGCACGTAGACGTTCTCGGCGGATCCGGTTACAGGCACGCGCAGCTTCACATGAGCACCCTTGAGGCTCGTGATGATCCGGGGCACGCCGACGAAGGCTTCGCCAAGCGGCTCGAGCCAGACCGTCTGCCAGATGCCGGTGGAGCGCGTGTACATACACCCATAGGACTCGCGCTCGGACTGCTTGCCGCTCGGATGCTCTGGGGTGATGGGGTCGAACGCGCGCACGACGAGCAGGTTGCCCTCGCCCGGGCGGCAGGCCGCCGTGATGTCGCACGAAAACGGCGTGAACCCGCCCCTGTGCTCGCCGACCTTCTGCCCGTTCACCCAGACGGTAGCCTCGTAGTCCACGGCTCCGAAGTTGAGCACAAGCCTGTCGCGCAGCCACGACGACAGCACGGCGAACTCGCGGGCATACCAGACATAGTCCACCTGCGCCGGGTCGCCGATTCCGGACAGCGGCGCCTGGTGCACATACGGAACCATAATGGAGCGCTTCAGGTCTCCGGTCTCGTGCCAGCCGGCATCTTCGCCGCTGCCGTCCGGATCGTAATCAAATCGCCAGCGGCCGTTCAGATTCACCCACTCATCGCGGGCAAGCAGCGGCCTGGGATATTCAGGAAGCGGAACCAGGTTTTCAGTTTTACGCGCCATTGCAGTCTATCCTTTGTCCGTTACGTAAACCAGGGTGCCTTCGGGCACACTGTCAAAGAGCGAAATAACATCCACATTGCGCATCCGCACGCATCCGATGGAGGCGGGCCTGCCGATTCTGTCCTCTGCGGACGTGCCGTGAATCCAGATTCCGCGCTTTCTGCTCGTGCTGTTGGACTTCTCGAGCCCTTCGAGCATCAGCGCGCGGGTGCATATGAACACCCTGCCCACGCTTTCTTCCGGGTCTGCCCTGTCGGATGGCTCCCCGTGCTTGAGCGGCTGGCCGGGCCGTGCCGCCGCGCCGCTCTTTCGCCAGATCCGGTGCAGCCCCAGAGGGGTGCGGTACGACCCCGGCTCGGAACCGACTCCGTATTTGGACGTGGACACGCGCCACGCATGCTCCACGCCGCCGCCTGCCAACACAAGCAGTCTCTGGTAAGCCACGTCCACCACCACAACCCGGCGCTTCGCGTCCCATCCCCCCTCTTTCAGCCGCGCGAGGGCTTCACGGACACCGGCCGTCATCCGGGTCGAAGCCGGAGCGCCCGGCAAGACACGCTCGCGGGCCGGCGCGCCACAACATGCGGAAGCCACAACGGCTACCGCGCAGACGGCAAGGGTGGTGTGAATAAGTGCGGAAAGGTGCGGCATATCGGCTTCCCAGCTTGCTATCCCGGAACTGATGCCGCGGGCCTACATGCCCGGCGGGCTGCAGTACTCGTCGTGGAGGGCGAGCGGTATGGCCCGGGACAGGTCCACCTCCGGCGCCGCCATCTCCCCTGCCTCGACGAACGGGCGCACCATAGCGCCCAGAACGCCGTGCATGTATGCAAGCGCGATGCCATAGTTCGTGATGGGGACGTTCTGACTGGCGGCAATTCTGAGGCTCTCCTGCGCATGCTCACGATCCTGCATGCACGCCCCGCACCGCACCACCAGATCGTACCCCGATATGCTCTCGAGCAGGTTCGCGCCGGACGACGTGGCGAACTCGAGATCACCCCCGACCCACCTGCGGAGAAGATTCGGGATCTCCGCTCTGCCGGCATCATCCGGCTGGACGTGGAGATCGCACGACTCGGCGATCAGCACCCGGCCGCCCGGAGACAGGCGGCTGATGGCCTGCGCCCCGCGCACAAACGCGACCAGTTCGCCCCGCTGCCGGGCAATCAACAGCGAAAGGGTTGTCACCGGGACGGCGCCGTTCACCGCCTGCTCGACCGCGCCGAATACCGCCGCGTCGGACACGACAAGCCGCGGCCTGCCCTGACCCGAAGCCCAGCGCTCCAGAAACTCCGCCTCCTTCAGAACGCAGACCGAAATCCCGCTGCGGACGGCATCGCGCGCCAGGCGTTCCTCGGGCGGCCCCACCGGCCCGACGTAGCTGGGCCTGCTCACCGGGACCACCACCCAGACAGATTCGCCCTTGCCCAGCAGCCCCTCGAGAAGATTCGGATCGCCATCGCGTCGATGGACTTCCTCGCGCACGGCGGCGATGATGCGCCCCGCATCGGCCTCACTCGAGAGATCCGCCTCCACAACGGGCATTCCGAAGCTTTCCAGCTTCTTCAGCAGCGGCGATACATTCTGGCCGGCCGCCCTGTTCACCAGCACGATGACGGAGTCGCCGGCAAAGCGAACCCGGGACAGCAGGAACCGCTCGTAATCCGACCAGCCGAGGGCGGCGTCAATCACGACGAGCGCAATGTCCACCCGTTCGACGATCTCACTGGCCCTGTCGGCATCCACGCCGAGAGCCCGTTCGTCATCGAGGCCCGCAGGCAGCACGACACAGGCTCTGCCGATGCCCGGCAGGTCCACGCACACCTCTTCCGTGACGCCAGGACCGGCCGGGGGCGCGGCCTTGCCGCCCAGACACCGGACCAGGCAGCTCTTGCCGGCCCGCCGCCGTCCGAAAACACCGATTGTGAGATTGCATTCAGCCATGTCTTCCGCCTCTTGGTGATTGCCGCCGCGCTTGCAGGCGCGCAGGCACCTTACCCGAGTGTATCTCAAAAAGACAGTCAACGCGCGGCGCGCGTTGACCATGGGGTATATTCGCCGTCCGCGCCCCGAAACCCTCTAATCGGCCGACAACGCCGCTTTCTTGGGCGAGTGCCCGCGCCCGGCCGAGACAGCGCGCCCCATTGCAGCGATCCGCTCTTTGAGGGTGCACAGCCAGATATCGGGGTCTTCCCGGAGGCAGCGCTTGTTGGGGTAGATCGCATACTGCTCGCGGCAATCGAGCGGCGTCCAGTTCGGCATGACGACATTGGCGCCCGCCCGCAAACCCAACTCATACCCGAACTCGTCAATCGTCGCGAGGGCCGTCGTCGCGGGAATCAGCGTATCGCGGGTGAGAATGCGTCCGAGCGCGACGCATTTGAGCGTCTGCTCGAGCGACCCGCCCGGCCTGCCCGCCAGGGGTGTCTCGCTCGCGGGGATAAACGGCCCGATGCCGAGCATGTCCGGCTGCATCTCTTTCACGAACATCAGGTCGCCCGCGAGATCGTCCAGCGTCTGTCCGGGCAACCCGACCATAAACCCGATCCCGACCTGGTAGTCCAGTTCGCGCAGGTCGCGGATGCATCGCATG
The DNA here is from genome assembly GCA_019136435.1 of Armatimonadota bacterium. Classification (GTDB taxonomy): domain Bacteria; phylum Armatimonadota; class UBA5829; order DSUL01; family DSUL01; genus JAGVUD01. The sequence goes on from JAGVUD010000498.1 coordinate 5,198, forward strand.
CGGTTCTCGAACGAGGTCCCGCACTCCATCGCGTCGAACAACTCGCGGTTCACGGTCTCGTGACGGAGCAGGTAGCGGTCAGCGCCGGCCTGCTTCCACATCTCATAGTGCACGCGCGGACGCTCGCCCACGCTGAGGGTCACGGCAAGCGAAGTACTCTGCTTGATGCGCCGGATGATATCCGCCAGAGCTTCCGCGGAGTAGCTCAAGTCTTCGCCGGACTGCAGGACAACTGTGCGAATGCCGCGCTGATCGAGATCGCCGGCGATGCTGATGATCTCGTCCGCAGAAAGGCGGTATCGCTCGACATGACTGTTGTCGCGGCGAAGCCCGCAGTAGGCGCAGTTCTTTCGGCAGTAGTTGGAGAACTCCACCAGCCCGCGAAGGTGCACCTCATCGCCGACCACGCGGGCGCGCACGCGATCGGCGGTCTCCAAAAGCGCGCGGACATCTTCGGGATCAGTGAGCGCCAGCAACAGCCTGACTTCCTCGAAGCTCAGGCCGCCGCTCAGATCCGCTTTCGTAAGCAGCCCGGGAACAGCCCGGTCAGATATAGACGTCCCGCTCACCCGCTTCGACCCTCGCGATCATCTTCTCCGTCAGCTTGCGCAAATTCTCGGGAAGCTCGGCAAGCCCGCGCTGGATGGCCTGGTCACCGAGCGCCCGGGTCTCCTCGTCAGCGTAGTCCATCAGATACTCCTTGAGGCTGGCAAGCGCGTTCGGCTGGCAGATGTTGTGAATCTTGCCGCTCTTGGCGAGTTCCATGAAGCGGTCGCCGGTGCGGCCCGAGCGGTAGCAGGCCGTGCAGAAACTGGGTATGGCCTCGCCCTTCAGGAACGACTGCACCATCTCGTGAAGCTGGCGGTGATCCTGCAGCTCGAACTGCCCGGCGGCAGTGGTGAGATCTCCGGGATCAGGCGCCGGCGCTTCGTCATGAGCGTAGGCCCCGACGTCGGTGCGGCTGCCCGCGGACGCCTGCGAAATCCCGAGCGCAAAAAGCTCATCGCGCATCTCAGCGGACTCGCGCGTGCTGAGGATCATTCCGGTGTAGGGCACAGCGATGCGCAGGAGCGCGATGATCTTGCGGAAATCGTCGTCGCTGACCATGTAGGGCGAATGGATGGACAGATCGGAGTTCTGAGCCGGCTCCAGCCGGGGCACGCTCATCGTGTGGGGCCCCACGCCGAATTTCGTCTCCAGATACCGCGCATGCCCCAGAAGGCCGATGATCTCGAATCTCCAGTCATACAGCCCGAACAGCACGCCGGTCCCGACATCGTCAATGCCGGCTTCGATCGCCCGGTCGAAGGAGAGAACACGCCAGTCGTAGTGCGACTTCGGCCCGGACGGATGCACCTGGCGGTACGTGGGGCGGTGGAAGGTCTCCTGGAAGCACTGGAACGTGCCGATGCCGGTCGCATGCAGGCGCTTAAAATGCTCGAGCGAGAGCGGAGCGCAGTTGACGTTGGCCCTACGAATGGTCGCCCCGCCTTCGTTGACGCTGTACACGGCGGCGATGCAGCGCTCCAGATACTCGATGCCGGACATGCGCGGGTCCTCCCCGGCCACGACGAGAACGCGCTTGTGCCCATGCCGTAGCAGCACCCGTATCTCCTCGCGGATCTCTTCTTCGGTCAGCGCGACGCGCGCAAGCTCGGTATTGGCGTGACGGAAGGCGCAGTAGGAGCAGTTGTTAGCGCAGTAGTTCGACACATAGAGGGGTGCGAAAAAGACGATGCGCTCGCCGTAGATCCGCTTCTTCAGTTCGTGAGCGGTCTCGTAGATGCCGCGGACGATGCCCGGATCCTCACAGTGCACGAGGGCGGACAGCTCCTCCAGGGTGAGTCCCTGCGCCTGCCGGCCGTTCTCGAGCGCCTGGCGGGCGAACTCCACGGGCATGGCAGCCCCGGCATCGAGGATGCCCTGGATTTCATCGTCCGTCAGAATGTGATCTACAGTCTGTTTGATTAGCAATACAATTCACCGCCTGGGTGACCGGCGTCGCGCGGCCACGTGTTAATGCAATCCGCCCTCAATCTCAATTGAACGGTTCAACTAAGGGCGGGCAACGCGCCCGCCCTTAGCATGCTTTCAGGTGTCAGACCAGGGTCTTCTCCTGCTCTTCCTCCTCAACCGGATAGCTGTTCTTGGGAGTGTAATGGGTGTGCAGCAGCTCGTGGGACTTGTGTCCGAGCGGCTCTCCCAGGAACTCGTCGTACAGTGCCTTGATGGCCGGGTTCTCGTGCGACTTGCGCATGGGCATATCCTTGTCTATCGCATAGATCGCCTTTGCGCGCTTCGCGCGAATCTCCGGGTTGGTCGGAATCGGCTGTCCGCCGCCTCCCAGGCACCCGCCCGGGCAGGCCATGACTTCGATGAACGTGTAGTCCGCCTTGCCTTCCACAATCGCGTCCATAAGAGTGCGGGCATTTGCCAGCCCGTGCGCCACAGCCGCCTTCACGACCGTCCCGTCGATGTCAATGGACGCCTCCTTGACGCCTTCCATCCCGCGCACATCGGTGATGTCAATGCTCGGGACTTCCTTGCCGGTGATCAGCTCGTAGGCTGTGCGCAGCGCGGCTTCCATGACACCGCCCGTGGCTCCGAAGATGACGCCGGCGCCGGTGCTGATTCCCAGCGGATTGTCGAACTCCTCATCGGACAGCCTGGCAAGGTCAATGCCGGCTTCCTTCATCATCTGAGCGCACTCGCGGGTGGTCAGGACGTAGTCCACGTCCTTGAACCCGCTGGAGCGCATCTCCGGCCGCTCGCACTCGAACTTCTTAGCGACGCACGGCATCACCGAGACGACGACCATCTTCGCCGGGTCCATGCCCAGTTTCTCGGCATAGTACGTCTTGGCGACGGCGCCGAACATCTGCTGCGGGCTCTTGCAGGTCGAGAGGTGCGGCAGAAGCTCGGGATAGAACGCCTCGATGAAGTTGATCCATCCCGGCGAGCAGGACGTGATCATCGGGAGCGTGCCACCCTCGGTGACGCGCTTGATGAGCTCGCTTCCCTCTTCCATGATGGTCAGGTCTGCCGCGAAGTCGGTGTCAAACACTTTGTCGAAGCCCATCTGCCTGAGAGCCGAAACCATCTTGCCGATCACGGGAGTTCCCGGCTCGAACCCGAACTCTTCGCC
>JAGVUD010000355.1 GCA_019136435.1 Armatimonadota bacterium
TGCGCCGCGCTGAAGAAGGACCCAAAGCGGCGGGTGTATCTGGACGTCAAGAACGTGGACTTCTCGCAGATGGCGCGCGAGACGGAAGGTGTCCACGAGCAGGTGATCCTGGCGACGGGCTCGGAGGAGGACTGCGCGAAATGGAAGAAAGTGGCTCCGCGCAGCGACACCTTCCTGTGGGTCGGCACATGGGACGACAAGGACGACACGAACGTCGAGAAGCGGTTCGAGAAGCTGCGCGCGACGGGCTTCGCGAACATCAACCGGCTGCAGGTGCACTGCCATTTCACCGGCGGGGCCGGCGGCACGATGATCCCGAGCGATGCATTCATTCGCCGCGCCGCCGAGGAGGTTCGAAGTCACGGCATCGAGTTCCAGACCATGCCCTGGAACATCCCCGAAAGCCCCGGGGCGTACGTGAGGCTGATGGACCTCGGCAGCGCCGGATTCGGCACCGACCGTCCGGATGTGGCCGTGAAGGCGATCCGCGACTACTACAGGAACGGCTCGAAGAACTGGAACGTGCGCGACCACATCCCGCTGGGGCAGATCACCGTGCAGGCGCATCGGGGCGCGGGCGACCTGGCGCCGGAAGGCTCGCTGGAGGCGTTCGAGTTGGGGTGGAGCCTCGGCTGCGTTCCGGAAGCCGACCTGCGCGTGACGAAGGACGGCGTCATCGTCTCTTTCCACGACAACAACTTCGCCCGCATAGTGCCGGGCGCTTCCGAGGATATCAAGAAGAAGGGCGTCGCGGACCTCACGTTCGAGGAGGCGCGAAAGCTGGACGTCGGCAGCTTCCGGAACAAGAAGTACGCCGGACAGAAGATGCTGAGCCTCGCCGAGATGGTCGCGACGCTCAAGGCGCATCCGGAGCGCTCGCTCTACATTGACATCAAGAAGGTGGACTTCGCTCAGCTCGCGCAAGAGACGTCGGAAGTGCACCCGCAGTTGATTCTCGCGAGCACGCGCTACGAGGAGATTTGTCAGTGGCGGAAGCTCGCGCCCAGGTCAAGGACCCTGCACTGGATGGGCGGATCAGAACAAGAACTCGCGAAGCGGCTGGAAGCCCTTCGGGCTGAGAACTTTGCCGCCATCGACCAGCTTCAGATTCACGTCAACACGAGCAAGGACGCCGTCTTTTCGCCCGGCGAGGAGTTCCTGAGGAGCACGGGAAACGAACTTCGCACGTACGGGATTCTCTTCCAGACTCTGCCGTGGGGCCGGAAGGACGCGAAAACGTACCACCGGCTGATGGACCTCGGGTGCGCCAGCTTCGCGACCTACTATCCGGACACTACGATGGAAGCAATCCGCGGCTACTACAGGCGCGGCTGAGCGCCCCGGCGGCGGACGCTGTCAGGCCTCTCCGTCACTGCCCGCGATGACAGGCGTCGCAAGCTCGTCGTCCGGCTCGCGCCAGCCCCGCACACGGCCGTCGTCGTTGACGTCGCGGGTGGCGGTCTTCAGGCTCTCGAACAGCGCCCGGATGTCGTGCACTCCTCCGATGGTGAACCAGATCGTCGCCGGAACCGAAAGAACGCACGGGATGATGATCGCCTGGACATGCCAGTACCGCGCCCACGCCATGTCGCTGACCGGGAAGAACAGGTTCACCACGCTGAACACCACGAACCAGGTGAACCAGGTGGCGTTCCAGGCGACAAGCGCCAGCGCCAGAATCCGGTCACCCCGGCTGAACTCCCTGGTGATCCCCACGATCTGCTGCCACCTGCTGCGCACCTCCTCTTCCGCAACATGATCTTCTTTGATCCGGTACCGGCCCCGGTGGAGCATCCGCTCGAGGTTGTACTCGCGCTCCTTCTCCGGGAACAGCAGTGACACCAAAATGTAGATGAGCGCGGCGGAGACCATGGCCATGAACCAGAGCCACTGGTTGTTGATCGGAAAGTCCACCCCGTGGCTTGCTTTGTACAGCTTGGGGATGATCAGGCCGCCGACTCCGACGACTGCCCCGACCGTAAGCGCGCAAAACGCCGCCGCGGTCGTGCCGCGCTTCCAGTAGAGCCCGCCGAGAATGACCGCTCCCGAACCGCCCGCCCAGATGGTGCCTGTGATGGCGAAGAAGAAGAATATCTTCTCGCTGGGCTGATAGAACAGGCTGAACAGAAACGAGAAAACGGCGACCCCGATTATGGACCAGCGCAGGAGCTTGATGTGCTGCTCGGGCGTGAGGGCCTTCTTGCGCAGCGGCATGTACACGTCCTGGACGAATATGGACCCCCAGGAGTGCATGTACGTGTCGTGGCAGGTGAAGGAGAAGAACAGGAAAATGGTGGCGAGCAGCCCCTTTATGCCGATGGGCAGGAAGTGCGCCATCGCGACAGGCACCCGCATCTGCCCCTGCACGGACTCGTTCGGAATCTTCGCCAGGGTATCGCTGACGACGCGGGCGGTATCGGCGAACTCGGGCAGCCGGGTGACGGTGAGCGCCGCGAGCGCGAGCAGCACGGTCATAAGCGTGTGCGGCATCCAGCGCCAGACACGGATGATGCCGGCCATCTTCTGCTCGTGCGGCGTGCGGGCCGAGCTGTTGAAGCCCGACGTTCCCTGCCAGGACATGTAGCTGTAGAACCCGCCGAACATGGCGATCAGGTAGTACCAGATGTTGAAGTCCGTGACCCGGCTCGTGTGGAACGGGTTGAGCATGGACTGCCCTGCCGGGGCCATGCTGAGAGCCTCCACCATCTGTCCCCAGTGGATTTTCACCAGAATGGTCGCGACGACGACCATGAAGGCGAACCCGCAGAACATCCCCTGCACGCACTCCGTGATCATCACCGATATCTGCCCGCCCATGTTGACGAACGTGATCGCGAGGCCGAGGTCTATGAGCATGACGACGGCGATGCTTGGAACCGCGACTTCGAGGCCCGGAAGGACGAAGTGGTCGGGCAGCCCGCAGAAGTAGATGAAGAAGCGCGCCGCGACCGCCGGGAAGATGCCGAAGTTGAGAATGCCCGACGTCCAGCACAGAAGCCCCGCGTAGATGCGGAACTTGCGCGAATAGCGCATCTCCAGAAACTGCGCCATCGTGAGGGCGCGCGTCTCGCGGAACCGGTAGAACACCCAGCCGGTGAGGAGGATGATGACACCCATCGGAATCTGGAATCCGCCCCACCAGTCGGGCGCCAGCCCGGCGGACATGAGCCGCTCGAAGATCGCGACGAAAGACACGACACCGAAACTGCCCATCTCCTGCGCGATGGTGAGAAGGTAGCGTCCGGCCAGCCGGTTTGCCGCAAGGAAATCCGAAACGCCCTTCATGTACCGGCGGGTGCTCAGGCTGACAAGCCGGAGCGCCACCACCGCTACGATCATAATGGTCCAGTCAATCCAGTGCAGGTTCAATCAGTTACTCCAGGGGCGCTCCGCCCGGGCGGGCAGCAGGCGCGCAGGTGCCGCGCAGATGCCGCGCAGGTGCCGCGCAGATGCAGACGGAAGAGACTTCACTGCGCCGCGGAGATTTCCTGCGAATCGGGCAAACAGATTTGGGCAATCTGCCGCGGCAGCTGGCCCTCACCGAGGCGGCTCAGGGTGTCCACGAAAGCGAGGGAGGTGAAGATCCTGTCCTCTCATACTCAGGACCCCTGCAACATACACCTGTACCCAGAAAAGGATACTCCCACAGACCCTTCCAGCGTTATCCCGCCGGTCCCAGGTATGTGACACGCAGGCTGTAGGGCGGGCAGGGCTCGCCCTCCGGAGTATCGAACGACTGAACGTGGAACGTGTACGGCCCCGGACCCTCGGGCGTGAAGGCGAGTTTCTCACCCCGCGGCGCGGAAGCGCGGAAGGTCTTCGAGATCACTATCTTTCCGCCGGGGCCGGTCACCTCCAGTTCAATTCGCGTGTCCTGGGTCCATCCGCCGGCGTCCCAGGTGAACTGCGCGGTCACGCCGTGACCCGGCTTCGGGTAGATGGTGCAGATGTCAACCTTCTCCCGGTTGTCGGCCGGCTTGATATCCAGGTCCGCCGCGCCTTCGTACACCTGAGTCGTCTCGAAGCTGCGGCGCGGCGGTGTTCCCGTAATGCCCTCGACGGAGTAGCAGACGTAGCCCATGCCGTTCTTGTTCGCCGGGATGGTGATCTGGACGCCGCCGTCCGCCTCCGTCGTGACATCCGGCCCGTGCCCTGTGTAGTCGTGCAGCCTCGCGTTCGGGCCGAAGCCGGTGGCGGGGGTGATGGTCTTCGCTTCGTTCGGATTGTCGTTCAGCCCGACGAGCAGGTGCTTTCCGCCCGTGCGCTCGTAGCAGAAGACGTCATCGTCCTTCCAGCGCTCGCGCGTGGGCCCGGCGGCAATCATCCGGTTGATCCAGATGAGATTACGGATCACGCTGTTCATGTCACGCCAGTCGCTGTAGAAGACGCAGGGCGTGCCCTCCGAGGTCAGAATACAGGCGTAAGCGAGCGCCTTGTTGGGGACAGGGTCCTCGCGGGCGGTGTCGTGGTTGTCCACGAACGTGACGGAGTGCGCCGCATCGCGCCCGGTGAATCCCGCGCGGTGGAGGTCCCTCATGTTGAACGTCCCGCCCTGCTTGCAGGCGTCGCGCAGCAAGTCGCGCAACGGGAAATCGAAAGCGTGGCAGCGGCCCTGCATACCGCTCTGAACGTAGTCCGCGACCGCCTTGTCGTCGCCGTCCCAGAACTCGGCGACGGCGAACCTGCCCGCCATCTCGCCGCTGTTCAGGAACTCCAGCAGCCAGTCCGTCGAGATGCCTTTCGCGAAGTCAATGCGGTAGCCCTGGGCGTCCAGCGCCCTGGTGACCCATCCGGTGCTCTCGATGAGGCCTCTGCCGATACGGCCGCCCTTGCCGTTCACATGCGCGACGTCGCGCCCGAACGCGGCTGCCTCGTGCGGCACGTTCGGGTCCTGCGGCACGCTGGGATGAAAATCGTCAGGGTCTTTCGCAAACCTCCCTTTGCCCTCGACGCCGTAAGCGTTCAGATACCGGAATCTGAAGTCTCCCTCGTCGCCGTTGCGGTGGTTGAGAACGAGATCCAGAATGATGTCCAGCCCGTTGGCCCGCATGACTGCGGCCATCCGCTGTAGCTGCTCGCGAGTACCGTAGCGCAGGGGGATAGTGCCCTTTTGCGGCTTCGAGCCCGTGTCGTAGTCGTCGAAAGGATCGTACCCGACGGAGTATCCCCCGGACGCGCCCTTGAGGACGGGGGGAATCCAAACCCCGGTGATGCCCGACGCAGCGAAATCATCCATCTCGGAAGCCAGCTTGTCCCACCACCACGGGGCCCGCGCATTCCCTGCCGCCGGCGAAGGCACATCCCAGTAGAACCCCTGCATCAGGACACCCGGACGCCCCTCCTGGCAGGCGAGCGCCAGCAGAGCGGCGCACGGCAGAACCGTCCAGCCGAGGTGTTCGAAGATCATCGTCAGGATTCCCCCGCCGGGTGCTTCCGGCAATCAGCGCACAACCCACCCATCTCAACGCGCGCCGTCTCGATCGAGAAGCCGCTGCCCGTCTCCACCTCTCGCTCTACCCGCGCCCACGCCTCCGGACGCATCTCGACCACCTTGCCGCACCCCGTGCAGACGATGTGCAGATGCATCTTGTCGGGCAGGGGCTCGTAGAAATGCCCTTCGTGCTTGTAGTGAAGCAGGTCGAGCTCGTCAATCAGGCCGAGGTCCTGCAGCCTGCGGATGGTGCGGTACACGGTTGTCTTGTCAATGTCGGGCACGCGGCGCCTTGCCTCGGCGAGCAGCCTGCGCGCGTCCAGGTGTTCGGCCGACGAGTCGAGGATGTCAACGATGGCGGCGCGTTGCCGCGTCATGCGCACACCCTTCTCGCGGCAGGCTTCGCGAAGCGAGCCGCTCCCGCCCGCGCCGCGGTCTTCGTGTCCATGCTCTGATACGTGACGTGTCACGGAACACATGGTGATTTGCCGCCGCCCCCCTGTCAAGCGCGCGGCGGCGGCGCGCAGGGTTTGCGGTCGGCGGGCGGGAAGGTATAATGCAGGCGAGGCGGGCGCGACAGTCCGCCGCAGCACGTACTACGAAAAGGTGGTGTCCCTTAGCACTATGGATTTGATTAAGCCTCAGGTTGTCCCCCCGCTCGATCCGAGCTTCCGCCCGGCCGTTCTGGCAAACCGGGCATTTCTCGCGCAGGTGGACAGTTCGGGCGCGGCGGCGCCCCTCAAGATCGCCGTGGAGCGCGGGGAAGGCGCGACGTCCATTTTCGAAACCCGGGTGTTTGCCAGCGGTCACCCGAAGGCCTCCGCGAACCTGCGCTACTCCGAGCGGCTGGTCAAGTTCCTGCTCTGGCAGAGGGGCGGCTGGAAGGTAACGATCGCGGGCCCGGCCGAGATCGCCGAGCATATCAAGAGTGTGTATTCGCCGAACGGCGAGCGCAAGTTCGACTACGATTTCATGGGCGGCGTGTACGAGAAGACGTTCACTGTCGAGAACTGCGCGTATGAGGACTGCCCACCCGCGCGTGAGACGGCCGCTCCCGTGGGCCGACACCTGAAGGGCTGCCGCGTCGGATTCGACGCGGGCGCCAGCGACTGGAAGGTGTCGGCGGTGATTGACGGCGAGCCGGTCTTCACAACCGAAACCCCCTGGGACCCGCGCAACAACACCGACCCGCAGTATCACTACGACCAGATCAACAGCGCATTCGAACTGGCTGCCTCCAAGATGCCGCGCGTGGACGCCATCGGCGTGAGCTCCGCCGGGGTCTATATTGACAACAAGGTGCGCGTCGCCTCGCTGTTCCGGGGCATTCCGAAGGACCTGTTCGAGAAGAATATCCGGCCGCTCTTCCTGAGACTGCGCGAGAAGTGGGGCGTTCCGCTGGAAGTGGCGAACGACGGCGATGTCACCGCGCTGGCGGGCTCCATGTCGCTCGGGACGAACCGGATTCTCGGAATCGCGATGGGGTCCAGCGAGGCCGTCGGGTATGTGGACGCGCACGGCAACATCACGGGCTGGCTGAACGAGCTTGCCTTCGCCCCGGTGGACTACCGCCTGGACGCTCCGGCCGACGAATGGTCGGGCGACATCGGGTGCGGCGTGCAGTATTTCTGCCAGCAGGCGGTCATCCGTCTGGCGCCCGCGGCGGGAATCACCCTCAAAGAGGGGAACATGCCCGGCGACAAGCTGCTGGAAGTGCAGGCCCTGATGAAGAACGGCGACGAGCGAGCACGCAGGATTTACGAGACGATCGGCGTGTTTACGGCGTACGGCGTGGCGCACTACGCGGACTTTTACGATCTGGAGAACGTTCTGATCCTCGGACGCGTTACATCCGGAGAGGGCGGAACGATCATCCTTGACACGGCGAACGCCATTCTGGCGGAGCACTTCCCGGATCTGACGGGCGTCAAGGTCAATATGCCGGACGAGGCGAGCAAGCGCGTGGGTCAGGCGGTCGCCGCCGCGAGCCTGCCGCAGGCGTAGAATATGCGAGGCGGCTCCGGCCGCCGTGGCAATCTGGAGCGAAAACGCACCGTCATTGCGAGGCGGCTCCGGCCGCCGTGGCAATCTGGAGCGAAGGGGATTGCTTCGCTCCGGAGAGCTCGCAATGACGGACTAAATTGGGAGTAGGAAACATGAACTTTGCAAAGAGCACCGCGGAGCTATTCATCCCGGACGGATCCCCCGTTGATGAGGCGTTCGCGAAAACGACCGACCTCGGGGTCTGCACGCATCAGGACGACCTCGAGATTCTTGCGTACCCGGGCATTCTGAAGTGCTTCGGGCAGGACGGGCTGGGCTTCACCGGCGTCTGCGTCACAAACGGCGCGGGCAGCCCGCGCGACGGTATCTACCAGAAGTACACGGACGATGAGATGCAGTCCGTGCGCCGCCTGGAGCAGAAGAAGGCGGCGTATGTCGGCGAGTACAAAGCGATGGCCCTTCTCGACTGGTCGTCCAGCGAGGTCAAGAATGCCGCCATCCGGGGCCCGGTGGATGACCTCAAGGCCCTGGTGATGGCCTGCAGGCCGAAGACGGTGTGGACCCACAACCTCGCCGACAAACACGACACGCACGTCGCGTCGGCGCTCAGGCTGATTCAGGCGTTGAGAGAGGTTCCCGAGGACGCCCGGCCGGAGGCTGTGTACGGGCTCGAAGTGTGGCGCGATCTGGACTGGCTGAACGACGGCGACAAGAAGACGTTCGACGTGAAGGAGCACGAGAATCTGGCATCGGCGCTTCTGGGCGTGTTCGACTCGCAGATTGCGGGAGGCAAGCGCTACGATCTCGCGACGCTCGGCCGCCGCCGCGCGCACTCGACGTATTTCGCATCGCACGGCACCGGGCGAAGTGCGGGACCGGATCGCGAAGTTCCGCTGAGGCGTTGAGGAGAGGCGCGCTATGCTACCTGAGCCACCTGCTGCCCCTGTGACTGACCACCTCGCACCCGTTGCAGGGGGGCTCGAAGAGCTCGTCAGGCGCATCGTTGAGGCGGTGAGCCCGCTCCGCATTGTGCTCTTTGGCTCGGCGGCCCGTGGCGAGATGGGGCCCGACAGCGATGTTGATCTTCTGGTGGTTGTGCCCGGGGGCAGCCACCGCAGAAGGACTGCGGAGTTGATTCACACCCGGCTGTTCGGCATTCCGTTCTCAGTGGACGTGGTCGTCGCGACTTCTGATGATCTCGCTGCGCACGCCGGTAATCCGGGACTCATCTACCGGACCGCGCTCGATGAGGGGCGGGAGCTCTATGCCGCCTGAAGCAGGCTCTCCGCGGGACTGGCTTCGTCTTGCGAAAGCTGACCTTGCGATTGCCCGGCTTGAGCTCCCACCTGATGGCTTGCTCGAGTTGCTCTGCTTCCACGCGCAGCAGGCTGCGGAGAAGAGCATCAAGGCCGTCCTGCTTCAGGAAGAGACCCCCGTCCCTCATATTCACAGCATCGAGCGGCTTGTTGATCTGCTGCCATCGGGCGTCCAGCGTCCGGGAGTGCTTTTCGAGGCGGCCCGCCTTACCGCTTACGCGACGATCTACAGGTACCCGGGGCAGCAGGAACCCGTGACCGACGCGGATCATCGCTCGGTCGTCGCTCTCGCCGAGGCCGTTTACAACTGGGCGGCGGCGGCAATAGGCTCGGCTGACAGCCTGACGCTCGCGGACGGAGATGCATAGCTGCCCGGGCCGCGAGTAACGCCGCCTTCGGCGCCGCCTCGAGTGCACGTATGCTACAATAGTGCCTGCTTCAAAGACGTGGGGGCGACTTGCCTCGATAGCGGCCTTTGGAGCATGGGGCTACGTGTCCATGAACAGCAGACTCAAGTTGCCTGAGAAGCAGATTGTGGACTTCTGCAGGCGCAATCAGATTAACAGGCTTTCTCTCTTCGGGTCCGTTCTGCGGGACGACTTCCGGCCTGACAGCGACGTTGACTTCCTCGTGGAGTTCGCGCCGGGTGCGCGCGTCGGCCTGATCCGCCTTGCAGCCCTCGAGATCGAACTGAGCAGTATCATCGGGCGGAAGGTTGACCTGCGCTCACCGGGCGACCTGAGCCCGTACTTCCGGGACAGGGTTGTGGCCGAGGCCAGGATCGCGTATGCTGCCCGAGCTTGACGTGGTCCGCCTCCGGCATATGCTGGACGCGGCGTCCGAAGCTATGCAGTTCGTCGAAGGGCGGGCCCGGGGTGACCTGGACTCGGACAAGATGCTCAATCGCGCCGTCATCCGTGATATCGAGATTATCGGGGAGGCCGCTGGCAGGGTCAGTGGCGGCACACAAGCGCAGCTCGGTTCAATCCCATGGCCAGGCATCATCGGAATGCGCAACCGGCTCATCCACGGGTATTTCGACGTGGACACTGACCGCCTCTGGGACACGCTCACCGACGACCTCCCTGCCCTTGCTGCAGAGCTCCGCCGCATCCTGCGGTCGCGGTAGGTGTGCTGCGGGGGAACTGGTTCCCCGGCGGCAAAAACTTCCCGCTCTCGTGCGCGGTCTAATAAGCATGTAGGGTAGAATACAGTGTGCTTCAGTCCACGTGGGGGCGATAGGTCTCGACAGGGAGCTTTGAAGCGCGGTCTGCGAGTCGAGGCGCCGCTGGCCTCGCAAAAAGCGGCAAAAAACACAAACGCGAACACTAACAACTATAGCTACGCGCTCGCTGCCTAACTAAAGGGCAGCCGTCCGGCCCTCCTTAGCTGGAGAGGAGGTCACCGGGCGTTGACAAATCCGGCTTGCTCCGCCCAGGTGTCCACTGGGGGCGGGGGACTCGAAAAGAGGACTGGCTAGAAGGCGCGAGCCCCGCCCGCGGGGATTGCCTTCGGCGAGATAACAAACGCGGGAAACACTCGTAGAGGGCCGTGCGTTCGGTTTTCTGGACCCGGGTTCGAATCCCGGCGCCTCCACCATTACGGTGAGCACGAACAACGCCCAGGCGCCCAGCGCGCTGGAGGCAAGTGAGTATGCACCTTCGCAAGTCGGAAGTTCAGCGCTGGCTGGCGGGCCAGCGAGCAGCCGAAAGAGTAATCCAGCAGGAACGTACGCGGTCTCTGATCAGCCGCACCACCGAAGACGCGTGGCAGGCATATCTTGACCTGTCGGAAATCTCGCCGCTCGCGCGCCCGGTTGCCGGTCAGCCTTCTTATCTGCTGAAGGCGATGCGCCAGGTGCTGCGGCGGCGCGCCAAGCACGAAACGCCCGCGCCGTGAGCATCCTCGATGCCGCCGCCGAAGTGACCTCATACCTGGACGAGCAACGGGTGCCGTATGCCGTCATCGGAGGTATGGCCGTGCAGTACTGGGGCGAGGCGCGACAGACCGGCGACGTGGATATCGTGGTGCTGGTCCGCCCTGATGAGACCGCCAACTTCCTCGAAACCGCTGTCCAGAGGTTCAGGCCTCGCATTGATGACGCTGTCGGTTTTGCGCTGGCCAACCGTGTGCTCCTGATCTATGGATCAAGCGGCACGCCTGTTGACATCTCTCTCGGAATCCCCGGCTATGAGGAGGACGCTGTCGGGCGAGCCGTCTCTATAGACCTTCCGGGAGGACGAGCCATCCGCATCATCAGCGCCGAAGACCTCATAATCCACAAGTGCATTGCCGGCCGGCCGCGAGACATCGAGGATGTCGAACTGGTTTTGGTGCGCCAGAGGCTCTCAGTCGACCACGACTACATCGCGCAGTGGCTCCAGCGGTTCCAGGAGATTGTAGAGGATCGTGATGTCACGGGAGTCTACGACAGCGCGCTTCAGCAGGCAACTTCGGCGCTGACAGGTGAAGACATGTGACCCCGGCGTTTCAGATGCGTTGGCAAGTCATCGGGCAGTGTGCGCAAACTTCCCGGCCTGGCTGCCAGAACGATCAGATTGCCTCGACTTCTGTTTCGGGAACAAGATTCCCGAAACACGACGATTCCCGCGTAGTTACATTTCCTTTCATGTTTCCGTCAACAAATCCGCCGCACAGCCCGGAATGGCACGATTCTTGCACATAACCTCTTGTCAAGCCGCTTGATGGCTGCTGCTCTGGCATCGCGTCCGGCACAGCCCGGCGGCTCGGATGTGGATATCTGAAAGGAGACAGACTTGACTTCGAGATACGTGATTCTGGGCGCCCTTGCGCTTTTGCTCGCAGCATCGCTGGCGGCGCAGGCCGACATTATGCTGGTCACTCCACCCGCGGGTGACGGCACATATGCATGGAACAGCAAGTACGGCCCTTACGGCTACAGCCAGGGCGGCCTGGAAATGGGCGTTGGGCTGGGCATGAACGCGCCGTACGGAAATGACTACACCGTCTCGATATTCGAGATTCCCCTCTCCCCACTCGCCGGGCAGATCCCGACAAGCGCAACACTCGTGGTGGAATCCCTCGGATTCGGCACGGGGTACTATTACGGTTCGGCGTCGATCGGATGGCTGAATACGGGCTCGGCCGTCCTGACCGGCGATTTTGTCGCCGACGACCTGGGCCCCGCGAGCAAGAGCCTTCCCGGCGGGATGACCATATACAACAGCGATAACGGCGGCGCGCCGGGCACGAAGACATTCGACGTGCTCAGCTACGTCCAGGCCGACCTGGCGGCAGGCCGCTCGTTCACGACCTTCGTCCTGTCCGGCTCGCGTGACACAGGCGGCTCCATCAAGACCGGGGAGACCGCTCAGGGACCGTATATACTGGCCGGAGGGGTCGTCCCCGAGCCCGCGTCCCTCACAGCGCTTGGCATGGGCCTGGCAGGACTGCTGGGCGCGCTGCGCCGCAGGCGGTAACACCCGCCAGATTCTCAGTTTGAGAGCTTCGGTTGATGGGGCGTGAAATGGTTCACGCCCCTCTGCATTCTCCGGTTGATGGGGCGTGAAATGGTTCACGCCCCTCGGCATTCTCCCGAGACATTCGTCTCAATTCCACCCCTCACCGATCGGTTCT
>JAGVUD010000007.1 GCA_019136435.1 Armatimonadota bacterium
GCGCCTGGCGGCCGCGCGGATTTCGTCGAGGCGCACCTGCAGGTATCTCGCAGGATTCGCAGCCCCGACATTGACGAACAAAATCGTGGGAGCGGTCTCTTTTCCGTTGACGAAGAGCAGGGGCCCCCGGGGCGTCTTGCGGACTTCGGTCTTGAGACTGGCGGACGCAGCGCTCATGACAGTTCCTCCCAGCAGAATGATTGCCGTGAGCGCCAGGCGCGCGCGGCGGCGATTGGATAGAAGCCGCATCACTAGAACACCTCGATGTCCGCAGGCTCCCTCACCAGCAGCAGCGGAAGCAGATAGTCGCCCGGGTTGATGCACGAACTGATGCCGGTGACCACCGCGAAGCGCCCCATCGCCAGGTCTTCGGGAATGCGGCCTTGCGCCCAGACGCGCACACCCGCGTAGCTGTCCATATCCGAAACCGCCGAGCCGTCCCACAGAACGAAGAACCTGCGCTCGCCGTCAACGTGCGTGACGCGGCCGCATACGCGGACGAACAGACCGATGTTGTTCGGCGCGAAGCCGTCGAGCACTCCCTGCTGCGCGCACTGAGGAGCGCCACCGAGCGCACTCATACGGATGGTGTATGGCTTGGGGGGGCCGCCGGCTGACATCACCGACACGGCGGCATCGGCCAGGGTCAGCTCTCCGCTTTCAAGCACGGAGACGATGCCGGTGACTCCGACGGCGTCTCCGAGCTGGAAGCTTCCGTCCGCCTCGACGCGGATGCCGACCGCATGCCCGGGCTCCTCCACATACATGAAGCCGCCCATCTGCGAGGGCGTGGCCGCCACACGCACACCCTCAATGCGCACCTGGCTGCCGGGGGCCGCGCATTTGAGAGGGCCGATGGACGTGAACAGCGCGCCCGTGCGGTGGTGCGCCACGATGTCGCCGGCTGACGACACGAGGATTCTGCGCGCGATAGCGCCCGACGGTGTCGTGAAGCAGGAACTGATGCCGGTAACTGCAATGAAATCGCCCTCGGTGAAGCCGGACGAATCACAGACCACCCGCACACCGATGTTGTCCCGTCCTGCCGTGACGGTGCCATCGCGCAGATTCCAGCCGTCGTTTATATAGAGATACCCAGGGGCAGTGAAGGTCACCGTGCCGCAGGTCTGCACAAGCAGGCCCGTGTTCGTCAGCCCGGCCGACCCGGTGACGCCCGGCTGCAGGCCCAGCCCCTCGCCGCCGAGAGAGAACGTGCTCATCACAAAAGGCTCGATAAGACCTTCCGCGGGTTGGGAGGAAACACTGACGGCCCTGATCTGCCGCTCGCCGTCCACGGTCTCGAGCGTGCCGGTGACATCCGTCAGGTCGCCCGGCGAAACCACCTGGTCCGATACAACTCTGATGCCGGACGAGCGGTCCAGTTCTTCGATGTAGAAGAACCCGTCGAACACCAGTGTCACCTTCTTGCCTGTGATCAGGACTTCGGCTCCTTCGGCGGCCAGCTTCGCGTCTGAGATGCGCGCGAGGCTGAGCGGCGGCTTCTTGTGCGACACGATATCCGAGCTGTCCCGAACCAGAATCCGGCGATGAAGCTCGCCCGCGTCCGTGCGGAAGCAGTTGCTGATGCCGGTCACGACCACATACTCGCCCTCGGCGAACCCGGCGGGGTCGCAGACGACGCGCACGCCGATGTTCGGACTGACGCCGGTGAAGGTGCCGTCCACGACGCCTGTGGTGTCGTCCACATAGATATAGTCTGGCCCGATGCGGGTGATGGCGCCCCAGATGCGCACGAGCATCCCCACGTTGTTCAGACCAGCACCGCCGTGGAGGCCCTGCTGATGCCCCAGGGCACTGCCGCCGAGCTGGCGGCTTGCCAGCGACACCGGCTGGATGCCGGCAGACGCGCCAGCCGGAGTCACGGACCCCGCCGCGATTGCGACCTCATCTCCGGTAGTGTCGAGCCGTCCGGCCACATGGACCGTATCGCCCACGCTGAAATCAGCGCCGGTGAGCACCTTTACGCCTGCGGACAGATCCGGCTCTTCGATGTACAAATACCCCGGGAATACGGCTGTCACGACTTTGGAGTCGAGCCCGAACGCGCTGCCCGAGTTCGTCTGTTTGGCCGCGCCAATGCTGGGCACGCGCGGGGTGGCAACAGTCACCGGGTCACTCGGACCGGCCGCGGGCGCGGCGTTCCCCTGTCCGTCGTGCGCCGTCCCCGGCGCGATGCTGATCCGGATCTCACCATCGCCCGAAACATTCTGGAGGGTGACCGTTCGCATCGCGGGCCCCGACCCGGAGACCGCCGCCTCGGCAACGGCCGTGCCCGTCGTCTCGATTGAGACGTCCGCCGCGGACAGGGTGACTTCGTACGCCCCGGAGTAGGTGACGGTGAAGCTCACGTCCTCGCCGTTCGTGGTTGGCGCCGATGGCGGGCCGATTGCCACCGACGGAGGTGCGCCGGGCGCGGCGATGATCTTGAATGTAGTCAGCGAGTGCGCCGGGAATGTGTAGGTGAAGCTCGGGTCATACTCCACCGTGCTGACAGTGCGCGAGACGTTGCGCTTGGTCGTGTAGTCGTCAACGTCCGGCGAGTTGTCCTCCCAGATCTCAGCCAGCAGCCGATTCTGCCCGGGCTTCAGGAACCCGGTCAGGTTCACGGCCGACGTGAGGGGGTTGTCCCTGTCCTTGTTGATGACCCACAGATACGCCGTCTCGCCATCGTCGCTGAGGCTCGCCATCCCCGTGAGCTTCGGGATGTTGTAGAGAGCTGGAGTGTTGCCCTGCCAGCCGTCCCAATCGAGCGTGGGCGCGCCGATGAACTTCGACGGTATGAGCTTCGTTCCGAAGTGGTGGTTGAACGCCGAGAAGATATACCACACGGGGTTCGGCGTCACGTTGTCGTATTGCACGAGTCCCCACTGGTCGTCCTGCATCAGCCAGTTGGAGGCGACGCTCAGAAGGTCCCGGTTCAGCAGGAAGATGCGCAGGCTGTCGGCGGTCGCCAGGGATGCCTTCCACGTGCGGACGTGGTCGGCATTGATCCAGCCATAGGCCGGGTTGTTTGTCCAGTAGTAGTTGACGTTCCACTCGTTGAGCTGGATCTTGATAAGATCGGTGCGATTCGGGTCGATCATCTTCTGCATGACGCGGTACGCGCCCAGCGCATCCTCGAACGCCTTCGCCGCAGCCATCGTCTCGTTGTACAGGCGCACGAGGTCCTTCTGCGACGGGCTGTACGGGAAGTACTTATGAAACTGAGCCTGCTCGATGAACGGACCTGTCATCGAGAGCACCTGGTACGGCCAGTTGTTGATGAGACTGCCCCAGTTCGAGCCGTGGTAGTCGAGATACACGCTCGGGGTCACGATGACGCTCGGGTCGGTCGCCTTGATTGCGTCGTAGTAACTCAAGAACGCCAGCGAGTACTCGTTCGGGCCATCCAGCCCGACGAGGCTCGGGCTGCCCCAGGGGTCGGGCTTGTAGGGCTCGTTGCCGATCTCGATGTACTTGAGGTGATACGGCTCCGGGTGCCCGTTTGCCGCACGGACGGCCGCCCAGTCCGTGCCGCCGTTCCAGTTCGAGCCGTCGTTGGGGGCGTTGCAGTATTCGACCAGGTCAACGGCATCATCCAGAGCTTCCTGATACGGATGAGGGCCGTCCTGCCCGGGCGCGCCGCCGGATGTGGGCCAGCGGAAACGCGTGGTGATCATCGGCTCTATGCCCCGGGCCTCGCACCAGCGGCAGAACTCGTCCAGCCCGAACTTCGCCGGGCCCTTGTTGACGGGCACGGGGGCGCAGGGGTTGCCATACTGGTTCGGACGGGACGCCACAGGGCCGATGCTTCTTTTCCAGTAGAACGTGTCGGCGTGGCACCCGCCCGGATAGCGGATAATGCTGATGCCGCAGTCGGCCAGGAGAGCTTCGAGGCTGCTGCTGCCGAGCGTGTTCGTTGCCGGGTCGTACTTGTCCGACCACTTGTACCAGATCTCGTTGTTTCCGGCGATGAGCCTGTCGAACGGCACTGCCGTGCCCCCCGCGTCCACATCGATGCGCGGCGTAAGGGACGGGTTGACCGTCAGGTTCCGAATAATGGCCTGCGGATGGTCCCAGCCGTTGGGGTTGAGCGCCTGATCGTAAGCCTTGACGCCGAGATCGTAGCTGCCCGGCGGCAGCGCGGGATACTTGTGCTGCCACCCGGCGATGAGCGATGTGTCCGTCCCCACCAGCACCCAGTCCGCGTCCCCGCCACCAGCCGGACGGCGATAGAACTCCACCTTCAACAGATCCGACACCCTGTCGAAAGTATCCATCAGCATCAGGCTCGGGGTGGTGTAGCTGATGGTGTCGTTGTCCGCGTAGGTCCAGTTGTTCTTGAGGACGAACTCCGGGCCGGTGTGGTCCTGCATCAGCTTGATGGACGCGATTTCGATGCGCGC
Source organism: Armatimonadota bacterium (assembly GCA_019136435.1). Classification (GTDB taxonomy): domain Bacteria; phylum Armatimonadota; class UBA5829; order DSUL01; family DSUL01; genus JAGVUD01. The sequence continues at coordinate 4,407 of JAGVUD010000007.1, forward strand.
GTTTGTGACGGTGGTCGGGTCGAGGCGCACCCGCCTGATCGTGCCCGTCCACTTGGCGTTCGTGCCCGCCCAGACGTTGTGGACTTTCCACGTTCCCGTGCCGTACGTGCGGAACGTGAGCTTCTTCGTCTCGTCGAACGACGGCTCGGCGTCTGTCGTGAAGTAGATGCCGGCGTACGCGCCAGCGAAGCGCGCCGACGGGCTCGAGGAGGGGCGCATTCGGATGCGAATCTGGAAGTAATGGTCTTTGCGGGCAGGCAGGTCCACGGTCGAGTTCTGCACGAAGTAAGCCGCCGAGGTGCCCGATACCGCCCAGAGACTGCCCCCGGTCACGCCCGATGTCAGCGCGCTCTCAACCCGCCACCCCTGGAAGTCACCGGGTGAAGAGAAGACCCAGGAGCGGTCAACGGAATCCTCAGCTCGGGCTATCTGCACGGCGGAGAAGCAAAAGCCAGCGGCGGCCAGCAGAAGCAGCGTAACTCGTATGGCAATCAGGGGGATTCTCATGTAGTGTGATTCCTGGCGCTGGTGGAAGGATCGAAGGCAGCCAGAGCGCCTCTATCAGTTTACCACAAGCACGCACAACGGCATCCAGTGCAGGCGAGAGCAATGACAGACGGCCATCTAGGGAGTGACGATGTCAGCGGGAGCCCGCGCACGGACCAGCGGCAAAAGCACGTCCCCGGCCCTGTCGCAGGAACTGATGCCGGTCACCAGCACAAACTGCCCTGCGGACACGTGCTGCGGAATCATCCCTGGCGCCCAAACGCGCACGCCCTCGCGCCCATCGGCATCCGTCACCGCCGAGCCATCCGAGATGTTGAAGAACTGCCCGCCGGGGTCAATGAACCCGATGCGCCCCCACACGCGCACCAGAAGCCCCACGTTGTTTGGGCCCAGGCCGCTGCCCACCATCGGCTGGAAACCCTGAGCGCCGCCGCCCAACGCACAGAGACGCAGGGCGAGCGGCGGAAGAGGCATGGCGCTCGACACAACCTCGACCACAGCCCCCGACAGCTCAAGTTCGCCGCTCTCCAGCACCCTGAGCGTTCCGGCGGCGCGGACCACGTCGCCAGGCTGCGAAGGCTGAGTCGAGCCCACGCGAATGCCCGCCGAACGGCTGGCGTCCTCAAGATACATGAAGCCGCCCATCTGCACGGCTGTGGCCGTCACCACCCCGCTGTCCAGAACCACCTCGCTGCCGGGAAGCGCGTGCTTCAGAAGGGCAATGGACGCAAAGCCCCCAGCCTTCTGCTGCACGACGATGCCGTCTCCCACGCGCGGCAGGAGGGTGGTCACGACCCGGCCCGAAGGCGTCACGAAGCACGAGCTTACGCCGGTCACAACCAGATAGTCGCCCTCGGAGAAGCCGGACGAGTCGCACGTCACGCGCACGCCGACGTTCGCTTCACCATCTGTGAGCGTGCCGTCGCTTACCGCCGACCCATCGTCAATATAGAGCCCGCCCGCGCCCGCGCTGGTCACCACGCCCCACGAACGTACCAGCAGGCCTGTGCTGCCCGGCGTCTCCCCGCCCGAAGCAAGCGCTCTGTTGCTCATCGCGAGGGGAGCGACTGGCTGCGAGCCCGGCTCGGACAAGACGCTCGACGCGATGATCTGGAGTTCGCCGTTGATGCCAGCGACCTCTCCCACGACCCGCGCCAGATCGGCCTCCCGGACACTCGCATCGGAAACGACCCGTATCCCCGACGAGCGGTCGGGCTCCTCGATGTAGAAGAAACCCCCGAACACCGCCGAAACGACCTTCGCCGGCAGCGAGACCAACGTTCCCGCGGCAAGCGGCCGGACATCCGAAATGCGCTCCAGGCTCAGAGGACGGCTGGCGTCGCGCTCGATGTCGGCAGGGCTTCTGGCCAGGATGCAGCGCTGCAGCTTCCCGGCGGTATCAGGGAAGCAGGAGCTGATGCCGGTGACGAGCAGATACTCGCCGGGGGCGAACCCGGACGGGTCGCAGAGAACGCGCACGCCGGCGTTGGGTTCGGTTCCGGTGGCGGTTCCATCGCGGACGCCCGAGAGATCGTCCACGTAAAGATATCCCGGCCCGATCTGGTCCACCCTGCCCCACGTGCGCACGAGAAGCCCCGTGTTGTTCAGCCCGACTCCGCCCTCGACCCCGTTCTGCAGCCCGAACGCCGTGCCGCCAACCAGGCGGCCAGTCAGCGCAACAGGCGACACGCTTCGCGTGTCACCCGCCAGGGCAACCAGTCCGGCCGCAATCGCGACCTCATCGCCCGAAGCATCCAGCCAGCCCGTGACGCTGACCAGATCCCCCACAGCGCGCGCGTCAGCGGTGATGACCTTCACACCGCACGAACGGTCGGGCTCCTGAATGTAGATGTGCCCGGAAAACACAGCCGAGACGACCTTCGAATCGAGCGCGACCGGCGCGCCGTCCTCGAGCTGTTTCGCGGCCCCGACGCTGGACACGACGGTATTGTCAACGATGAAGGATGCTCCCGCGGCGCCCGCGTTGGGAAGGCCCACGCGGTCAACGCACGCGCCCGCCTTCACGGCGATGGACACTTCGCCGTCTCCGCTGATGGAAGCAAGGGTCACAGTGTACGGCCCCGCCGACGGACCTGTGTTGTCAACGCCGATCCCGACGCTGCCCACCTGCGCCGTGCCGGATGGCGACACCTCGATATCGTCCTCCGAGTCGAAACCTTCGACGGGCTCGGTGAAAGTGACAGTGTAGCTTACCGGGCCGACACCCGTGATCGGCGACGTCGGGCCTGCGATGGAGGCGACAGCAGGCGCCGTGTTGTCCACGGCGAACTCCACGCTCGGCCCGACCGCCGCCGACGGGGCCCCCGCCGAATCACGGGCGGCCCCGGCGGCAATCGAGATGCTGAGCGTGCCGTCGCCGGTCGTGCCGTTGATGGTGATAATGCGCGCGCGGGTGCCGGTGCCAGCGACCGTCACCGACCCGTCCGCCGTTCCCGTCTTGTTGAGCGTCACATGAGCCGCGGAGAGCGTGGCCGACGCCGCCCCGTCGAAACGCGCCGAATAGGTGACCGGGCCGGTGCGGGTGGCCGCCAGCGACGGCGGGCCGACTATCACGCTGGCGCCCGGGTTTTCGACCACCGCCACCGGGTCGCACGGGCCTGCCCCGGCGGCGTAGTTGCCGAAACCGTCGTGCGCGGTGCCCGGAGCAATGCTGATCCTCAGGGTCCCGTCGCCCGAGATGCCGCGCAGCGATACGGTGCGGCTGGTGGGCCCGGAACCGGACACCTCCACCGTCGCGATTGCGGTGCCCGTCGTCTCGAGCGTGATGTCCGCCGCAGATAGGGTTGCTTCATACGCGCCGCTGTAGCTCACTGTGAACGTCACGTCCTGAATGTGCGTTGACGCGCGCGATGGCGGGCTGAGTTCGATGCCCGGGGCGGCGCTCCCATCGGGCGCGGCGGGCGTAAACTTGAAGCAGGTGAGCGAGTGCGCGGGGAACGTGTAGCTGAAGCTCGGATCGTAGAGCGCGGTGGTGATGTTGCGGTACACATTGCGCTTCGTCGTGTAGTCGTCAACATCGTCGGAGTTCATCTCCCAGGTCTCGGCGAGCAGGCGCTGCCCCGCCGCCTGCAGGAAGCCCGCGATGTTCACATCGGATGTGATCGCATTGTCGCGGTCTTTGTTGATGACCCACAGGTAGGCCGCCCCGTTGTCATCGCTCAGGCTCGCCATGCCGGTGAGCTTCGGGATGTTGAACAGCGCCGGAGTGCCGCCCTGATACCCGTCCCAGTCGAGCGTGGGGGCGCCGGTGAACTTCGACGGGATGAGCTTCGTCCCGAAGTGCTGGTGAAATGCCGAGAAGATGAACCAGACCGGGTTCGGGGTCACGTTGTCGTGCTGCACAAGCCCCCACGTGCCAAGAGCCGCCTTCCAGGTCCTGATCTGATCGGCGTTGATCCAGCCAAAGGTGGGGTTGTTCGTCCAGTAGTAGTTGATGTCCCATTCGTTGAGTTGGACCTTGATCAGGTCCTGCCGGTCGGGCGCTGTGAGTTTCTGGATGATGCGAAATGCCCCGAACGCATCCTCGAACTCCTTGGCGCACGCCATCGTCTCGTTGTAGAGGCGGACGATGTCGGGCTGCGTGGGGCTGTACGGGAAATACTTGTGGAACTGCGTCTGCTCGATGAACGGCCCGGTCGTGGAAAGCACCTGGTACGGCCAGTTGTTCACCAGGCTGCCCCGATAATCGCCGTGGAAATCCAGATAGGAACTCGGCGTCACGATGACGCTCGAGTCGGTCGCTTTGATGGCGTCGTAGTAGCTCAGGAACGCAAGGGCATATTCGCCGGGGCCGTCCAGCCCCACAAGGCTCGGGCTGCCCCACGGATCGGGCTTGAACGGCTCGTTTCCGATCTCGATGTACTTGAGATGGTAGGGTTCTGGGTGCCCGTTGGCGGCGCGCACCGCCGCCCAGTCTGTCCCGCCGTTCCAGTTGGAGCCGTCGCTCGGGGCATTGCAGTACTCGACCAGATCCACCGCGTCGTTGAGGGCTTCCAGATAGGGCTGGCGGCCGTCCTGCCCCGGCGCTCCGCCGGCGGTCGGCCAGCGGAAGCGCGTCGTGAACATCGGCTCGATGCCTCTGGCCTTGCACCACCGGCAGAACTCATCGAGCCCGAACTTCGCCGGGCCCCGATTCACCGGCACGGGCGCGCAGGGGTTGCCGTACTGAGAAGGGCGCGAGGCGACTGGCCCGATGCTCTTCTTCCAGTAAAACGTGTCGGAATGGCAGCCGCCGGGATAGCGAATGACCGTGATGCCGCAGTCCGCAAGCAGCGCTTCGAGGTTGGGGTTCAGGCTGTTCGCGACCGGGTCGTAGCTGTCCGACCACTTGTACCAGATCTCGTTGTTGCCGGCAATCATCCGGTCGAAGGGCTCGGCTGGCGCGGCGGCGTCCACGTCAATCCTGGGGGTCAGGGCGGTGTTTATCGTCAGGTTGTGCACGACAGCCTGCGGGTAGTCCCACCCGTTGGAGACAGGCACCTTGTCGTAGGCTTTCACTCCGAGGTCGTAGCTTCCATTGGGGAGCGGCGGATACTTGTGCTGCCAGGTGCCCACAGTAGACTCGTCCACGCCCGACAGGACCCATGCGCCGTCGCCGGCCCCCGCCGGACGCCGGTAGAACTCCACCTTCGAGATCTCGGACACGCGGTCGAACGCGTTCATGAGCACAAGGCTGGGCGTGTTGTAGCTGATGCTGTCGTTGTCGGTGTAGGTCCAGTGGTTCTTGAGGTCGAACTCGGGGCCCGTGCGGTCCTGGAGTATTCTGATAGACTGAATCTCGATGTGAAGATTCGTGAGCGGTGACGGGTCCACGCGAAGCCGCTTGATTGTGCCCTGCCACGCGGCGGAGGAGCCCACCCAGACGTTGTACGTCTTCCAAGTGCCCGTGCCATACGCCCGGAACGTCGCCTTCTTAGTCTCATCGAACGCGGGGCTGGTGTCTGTGGTGAAGTAGATCCCCGCATACGCGCCGGCAAAGCGGGCCGACGGGCTCGATGCCGGGCGCAGGCGAAGCCTGATCTCGACATAGTGGTCGCGCCGCGCTGCCAGGTCGAGAGGCCCCTCGTTCACGAAGTACGCGGGAGACGCGCCGGACTCGGACCAGAGCGCCCCGCCGCCGACGCCGGAAGCGAGCGCATTCTCAGCGCGCCATCCCAGCGGGTCTCCTTCTGTTGAGAATACCCACTCACGATCTAGTACGTCCGCCGCCCTTGCGACCTGCGCGAACATAACGGCAAGGCAGACCGCAGCACACAGCAGCAGCGATATTCTGAGAACCATCAAGACGATTCAGGTCTCCCGGCGCCAGGGACGCGGTGGCGGCGCGCCAGGCGTTCGTGAATGCCTCTCGATCCTGATCGGGAGCGCCCGGCACGTGCAGGACTGCACGGCACACCTGGCGCGGCGCAGCGAGAGACGATCAGGCCACCTCCACAAGTTTACCACATGCGCAGCCGGTGACCGTGACACGGACATGCGCGGCGGGCGAGGGAGTGAGCCCTCGCCCGCCGCAAGCAGATCAGACTGTCCCTGCCGCTACTGGAGCACGTCCACGATGTCGCTGGCGCTCGTCACGACGATGACCGGCACCAGGCGCGTTCCCGCAAGCTCCAGGCCCACAACGCCCGTCACCTGAACGAAGCCCGAGCACGGCGGGTCAATCGCCCCGCACCGGACCCGGACGCCCCTGACGGCGCCGCCATCCGACAGGTTGCTTCCGTCATCGAAGTAGAAGAACCTGTCCGCCGGATTGCTCGCATCGCACCCGGTGACCGCGCCCCACGCCTTCACCAGAAGGCCGGCGTTATACAGCGCGGTGGCTCCGGTGACGCCCGGAGTCGCGATGTTGAAGCTCGCGCCGCCCAGGCTCTGCATCTTCATGCCCAGGGCTACCGGAACGACGGCCGTGCCCATCGCCTCGACGACATCCGCGTGCAGCACCCGCTGCCCTCCGGACAGTCCGAGGACACCCGCGACGCTCACAAGGTCGCCCGGCGCCACGGACGCATCACCAAGCACCTTGATGCCCGCCGACCGGTCGGCCTCTTCCAGCCAGAACATGCCCGGCAGAACACGCGTGACGACCTTGCCCCGGACCGAAAGCCCGCTGCCGTCCTGTTCGCTCCAGAGCGCGCCGATCGGATCAACCCCGGGAGCCACTGTGATTCCATCGGAGGCCGCCGCCGGCCCCGTGTTCCCGACGTTGTCTGTCGCGCGGACCTGGATGAAGTAGGTCTGCCCTTCCGACAGCGTCAGCAGCGGATCGGCCATGGCCGTCACATTGCCAACAGACGTCCATCCCTTCGTGTCCTGCGTATCGGCGGCTGTGCCGATGGCGTACTCGTAGCTGGCGATTCCCGAACCGCCAGCGTCTATCGCTTCGGTCCAGCTCGCGCGCAGCGTAGTGACGGACGGAGTCCAGACACCGTCGTCAGTGACGACAACCGCGCCCGGGCCTTCCGTGTCTATAACATAGACCTCGGTCTTGACCGCTTCTTCGTTGCCCGCTTCGTCCTTGGCGAAGAACTTGAGCGTCGTATCGGCAGTAATCGGTATCGCCGCCGAATACGCGGTGGACGCCGAGGTCGGCGTGCTGCCGTCGGTCGTGTAGTAGATGGCCGCGGTCTCGTCCGCCGTCAGGGTCACGCTCTGTTCGGACGTGTACGTGCCGCCCGCGGGACTCGCGGTGGTCACGGGAGCGGTCTTGTCTATGGTGTAGACCTCGGTCTTGACCGCTTCTTCGTTGCCCGCTTCGTCCTTCGCGAAGAACTTGAGCGTCGTATCGGCAGTAATCGGTATCGCCGCCGTATACGCAGTGGACGCCGAGGTCGGCGCGCTGCCGTCGGTCGTGTAGTAGATAGCCGTCGAACCCGGCGCGCTCAGGGTCACGCTCTGATTCGCGTTGAAGAGCCCACCCGCAGGGGTGGCCGTCGAGACGGGCGCCGTGTTGTCAACCGTGAACGCCAGGCTCATCCCGGTCGCGGCGGCGCTGTTGCCCGCCTCATCCGTCGCGGTTCCCGCGCCGATGGTGACGGCAAGCGTCCCGTCGCCCGTGATGCCCGAGATGGTCACCGTCCGCGTGGACGCGCCCGTACCGCTGACAGCAACCGTGCCGCTGGCCGTGCCTGTCTTGTTCAGGGTCACATTGCCGCTCGCCAGAGTCACACTCGATGCTCCTGTGTAGGTAATCGTGTACGTGACCGGGCCGCCCTTCGTGATCGTGGCCGACGGAGCGCCGATCGCGATCGCCGGAGCTGTGTTGTCCACCGTGAACGTGGCGCTCGGCCCGGCCGCGGCGGCGCTGTTGCCAGCTGTGTCTGTCGCGGTTCCCGCGGCGATGGAAATGCCGAGCGTCCCGTCGCCAGTGATGCCCGAGATCGTCACCGTCCGTGTGGACGTGCCCGTACCGCTGACAGCCACTGTGCCATTAGCCGTGCCAGTCTTGTTCAGCGTCACGTTCGCGTTCGCCAGAGTGACCGCATCAGCCCCGGTGTAGGTGACCGTGTAGGTGACCGGCCCGCTCTTTGTCACCGAAGCGGACGCGGTGCTGATCGACACTGCCGGACCGGTGTTGTCCACCGTGAACGCCGCGCTCGGCCCCACGGCCGGAGCCGTGTTGCCGGCTGCGTCCGCGGCGGTTCCGGCGGCGATGGAAATGCCGAGTGTCCCGTCACCCGTTATGCCCGAAACCGTCACCGTCCGCGTGGACGTGCCCGTACCGCTGACAGCCACTGTGCCGTTAGCCGTGCCAGTCTTGTTCAGCGTCACGTTCGCGTTCGCAAGAGTGACAGCCGACGCACCCGCGTAAGTGACCGTGTAAGTGACCGGGCCGCCCTGCGTGAGCGCTGCGGACGGAGCGCCGATGGCGACGGTGGGAGCCGTGTTGTCCACGGTGAACGTCGCGCTCGGCCCGGCGCCGGGTGCGAGGTTTCCGCCTGCATCCGTAGCCGTTCCGGCCGCGATGGATATGCCGAGCGTGCCATCGCCGGTGATGTTCGAAACCGTGACGGTGCGGGTGGCTGTTCCCGACCCGCTCACGGTGACCGTCCCGTTCGCGGTGCCGGTCTTGTTCAGGGCCACGTTCGCGCTTGTCAGCGTCACCGAGGAGACGGCGACATCATCCGAATAGCTGACGGTATAGCTGATCGGGCCGGAGCGCGTGAGGGACCCCGACGGCGCGCTGATGGCAACGGACGGAGGAGTCATGTCTCCGCAGCTTCCGCTGCCCGCCC
>JAGVUD010000283.1 GCA_019136435.1 Armatimonadota bacterium
AGTACTGGTTGCCGGTCTTGCGGACATGAATCCATCGCGGAGCCACGACCTGGAACCCGATGGATCCGTCGCTCCCCTGTGTCGTAACCACGCCGTCCTTGCACCGGGTCAGGTACGGCCGTCCCTGATCGGACGTGAGGCCATAGCGGAACCAGTTGTTGGCGTCCTGATAGACCATTATCCCGGTATGAGCGAAGGGGGTTGGGACGCCGAGTTCCCATGTAGCATGCCGGGTCACGCTCATGCTCACCTTGAAATCGCCGGATCCGCTGACCGTCTGGTACAGAAAATGCCCGACGCCTGTTGTGACAGGCTGGCTGACGGCGAAGTGAAGCTGCCCGGGGGCTGTCTGGTTGACGTCCCAGGCGGCGGGCGCGTTCTCCCACGACCAGAGCGGGTTGAGGGTGTCTTCTTCGAATTGCTCGTCGGTGATGTTGCCGCTGATCTGAGCGCTTCGCCAGGTAACCTCGCCGGTCATGTGGTTGAAGGTGAAATCGGACCCTTCGCGGTACGATGACAAAATCCTGTCGTACGATATCTTGACCTTCGAGCCAGCGGCGGGAGGGCGTCCGTGGTTGTAGAGGTTTCTCGGAACGAAACGCACCACCCCCAGCCTGTTCAGCATGTACACGGGCGCATTGGCTGGCGCGTCGAAGATGTTGTCCACGCGCGTCCAGAGCTGCCACCCTGCCCCCTCGTCCACCCAGACCTGCTCGGTGCCCACTACAACCGGGGTCATGGACGTGCGCGGGCTGTAGTCGTCGAAGAAGACGTCCTGCACGAAGTTGGTCGTGATGACCTCGTCTTCGCGGCGCTCGGTCTCGAGCGGATACGGGGTTACGATCAGCGGATACCATAGCGGCAGAATCTTGATGACCGGCGCGTGGGCCAGGGTCGCCTCTCCGCCTGAGACGTCCAGAACCTCCTGCTCCACGGGGATGTTCGGCGGGAAGCTTTTTCGAAGGATGCCGTTCGCCCAGGTCGGAGTGTAGCCGATGAGTCCGACGACCGAGATGCCGTCCCGGACGTAATTGTTGATCCGGTCCTCGAGACCCCAGAGGTTGTACTCTGTGTACGGCGGGTTGCCTCCCTTGCCCTGCACCGACCCCCAGGCCAGTTCCACGCCCGTGCCGCGTATGTTCGCCTCTTTGAGGAGAGAGTCGGCGATGCTCGAGCCTGTTCCCCAGAAACACATCTCGCCGACGTTGTAGAACGTCCTGGGCAGCTCGGTGGAATCGGCAAACAGCTTCAGCCACCCGGTGTCCGCGGGGTCCGCGCCAGCTCGGAGCCCGTCGGTCAGTACCGTATGTGCGTGGCCGTCGCCAGGCGCCGCGATCAGAGGCGCGTGCGCGCCGGCCGAGGCGGCGAGTGCCGCGGCCAGGACTGCCAGAAACATCCGGCCGCCGGCAGCGCCGCGGAGACGAAAGACGCTCGAGTTGCGTCGAGACGAAAAGGCATTGAGGGCCATATCCACTCCTCCCGATAGCGATTGTATCGCCGGACAGCGTTTATTGCGTGAGGGTTTTGACTCAGAGCACACGAGCGGAGTCTATCATGCGAGCGGTCTGATATCAAGTGGAAAAGCGTCCGGCCCATCCCGCGGCGCGGCGCGCAACTACCGCCGTCTAGTCTGACTGGATCTGGCTGGAGACGATCTCGCTTGCGCGGAGGGCGTGCTCGGCAGAGATGTCTGTGGCGACGACAAAGAGCACCCCGTCCTGAGGCCAGAAGACCAGGTGCGTCCCGTCGCGCCCTGTGAGCGTGGCTGCTTCGATCTGCGAACTGGGCGCCCTCTCCCCGGGCGGCAGACGGCGCTGTTTCGTGCAAAGTTCGAAGACCGTGATGTGACGCCCGGAGCTGTCCTTGAATGCCATATATGCGCCCGGGCAGCCGCCGCACGATGCCTTGCCCCCGCCAGCGAATGACAGTCCCATCGGCTTGAGGTTGACTGGCTGAACACTAACCCCGGTTTCGGCTCCCGTGGCGTCTACGGTGGCCTCCGGCGTTGTGAACACGCGGGCCGAGCTGGACAGAACAATGCGGGAGTCCAGCGTTTCAAGCGGCACAGGAGGACGGTTTGTCAGTGTGAGCAGAATAACCGCGGCAACGGCCGCCGCGGGTGCGAAAACGAGTTTCCACCGTGCGCGCCGCCGGGCAGACGGACGCTCGACCGCGGAAGGATTTGCGTCTAAGATGGGACCAAGTGATGCCCTGAGTGAAGCGGGCGCCCTGACGGAACTGAAAGCAAGCCGGACAACACCGGCAGCCGCCTTCATGTCGGTGTACGAACACCTGCAGGAGTCGCACTGCTCGAGATGATCGCGCACTACGATCGCCCGATCGGCGGCCAGTTCGCCGTCCAACAACGCCGAGCAGAGTTCAAGATAGTAGTCACATTCATGCATGAGCCGCAGTTACATCCTGAGGTTGTCTGTCGTCAAAAGAGGCCCGAGCCGCGCTCTTGCGGGCGGTTGCCCGTATCCATATTAGCCAACACGTCTTCGGCTTGCAGGGTTCCCCCACGCACTTGCTGAAGCGGCAGTGTGGCCGCCGTTGAGCAATTGCCGCCATGACACACACAAGATTAGTTACCCATATCGCCAGAGGAGCCCTGTTCGCAAGCCTGAACGCCGACATGCTTGACGACCTGGCGCGGATTGCGCGCATCCGCAGGATAGCTGCTCGTGAGATCATCTTCGAGGAAGGCGACCCGTGCGCGGGGTTCTACCTCCTGACAGACGGGGCGGTGAAGCTGTACAAGCTCTCAGGTGACGGTAAGGAGCACATTCTCCATCTGGTGTGGCCGGATGAGACATTCGCCGAAGCTGCGCTGTTCCTCGATGAAGCCTATCCAGCCACGGCGGAAGCGCTCAAGCCCTCGAAAGCGCTGCTGTTTCCGCGGGAGCCGTTCCTCACACTGCTTGATGCCCGGCCCGCCATGGCGCGGCGTCTGATCGGGGGGATGGCGGGCTGGGTGCGGCGGCTGGTCGGGCAGATCGAGGTGCTTGCGCTGCGGGATGCCGGCGCGAAAGTGGCAAGCTATCTACGGCAAGTGGAAAGGGATGGCCGGTCCGTGTTCCGCGCACCGAAAGCCACAGTGGCCGCCCATCTTGGGATTACTCCAGAAACTCTCAGCCGCCTCCTTTCGAAGTTAGAAGCCCGCGACCTGGTCGTAGTCCACGGTCGTACGGTTGAGATCAGGGATGGCGTTGCTCTTGATGCCATCGGCGCCGGCTCCGAGCAGATCTGAGCGGAAAAGCGGCCGTTTGGCCCCGAATGCCCCGAAACATCAGCCGATGTTGTGCTCAGATGCACTTTTGGCACGAATCTTGCAGCAACATGTTTTGGTACAGCCGGCGGCTGGGGGTATACGCACGCCTCGGGTCTGCCAGTATGGCCAAAACAGGTGGCGTCAAACTGCGGTGGTTACGACCTGCCGCAAGTGAGTTGGCGCGCATAACAGTCGAGCCGTTCGGCGGCGCGGAGCGCGCCGGGCGGCAGCGTGACTACAAGGCTCAATAATGCGGACCCACGAATGTGGAAGGCGGTCACGCAAAGGGCCGGCATCGAAGATCAGCAAGAGGCAAAAAAGATGAAAAACGGCTACCTGATTCTGGTCGCCACAGTTCTGGCCTGTGTGCTTGTTTCGGGAAGTGTTTCAGGGCAGCAGAGCTTCACGCTCACGAACCAGCCCCTGGAGCCGGACGGCGACCCGATCAGCCCGGGCACGGCTCCGGGGTACGTGTTCCTGTATGAGTCGTTCATGCAGGTTCCGGGCACTTACCTGGACGAATACGGCAATCCTTTTACCCGGGACGACTGGTTCTACGACTACTGGATCGAGAACGCGTCTACCGAGTTCACCATCATGGCCTGGTACTGGGAGTGGACGTCTCCCGGAGGCGACTACTATGGCGGCTGGATTGATGGCGAGCTCATCTGGGATTCGCCGCTGGACCCGCCGGGGACATACCCGCCGGGGACCTGCAACCAGTACTATGCGCCGGTGCCGCCGTCCGGAAGCCCGCTCGGAGAGGTTACCGACAAGTACCACGAGAAGTATTTCAACTCCCCCTGCCCGCCGATCATCGTGAACTCGACGATCTGGTTCGACGACGAGCATTTTGAGGTATGGCCCGTGTATATACCGCAGTGCTTCGTGCCTGAACCCGGCACGCTGGTCGGTTTGGCCAGCATGGTGGGGCTGTTGGGAGGACTGATTCGCCGCAGGCGCTGACTGAGGGTTCTCTATAGGAATACCCCTTGCACAGCCGGCGTGGCGGCGCGAGCGTGAAGCGCCGTCCCTATGGACCTGACGGGCGCACTACTGGCCCGTCAGGTTCAAGCTCGTGTGGCGGCGATATGGCTGTCTATCGGGCTACCGCAGAACTGAGGAGGACAGGACGTGGGCGACAAATCCCCCAAAAAGGAAACCAAGGCTCCTAAGAAGGATATCAAGGACAAGCGCCGCGACAAGCAGGAGAAGAAGGCCGCGAAATCCCAGCACGGCATCACTGATTCCTGAATGTGAGAGCGAAGTTGGTCGCGCGCGGATCAGCCGTCGCGGGGGGCGGGCACTGGCATCTGCGCACCGACGCTCGCCCGCCAATCGTGCAGTGCCTGCCGTAGCTCCCCGGCTCTGGCGGGTTCTGCTGAGTTGAGGTCGTTCGCCTCCGCCATGTCCGTGCGCAGGTTGTATAGTTCCACGCGGCCGTCTTCGAAATACTCGACCAGCTTCTCGTCGCCCTGGCGTATGGCGCCGCAGGGTGCGCACTCGTGATAGTGCGGATAGTGCCAGTAGAGCGCTTTGCGTTTCAGTTCCCCGGCCCCGCACAGCACCGGCTCGATATTCTCCCCGTCACATTGAGGGCGCATCTCGTGCGGCACTCCTGCCAGAGCTGCCACCGTCGGCAGGAAATCCACCGTACTGACTGGCACGGTGGTGACTGACGCGGGCTGCACGGCCGCCGGGTAGCGAACGATCAGCGGCACGCGGATACCCCCCTCGTAGAGTGTGCCCTTCCCCTGACGCAGCGGCTCGTTTGAGGTTACGATCTGCCCGTTGTACGCCTTCGCAAGGCCGCCGTTGTCCGAAACGAAGACGACAACCGTGTTGTCTGCAATGCCGGCCTCATCGAGCGCTGCCATAACGCGGCCGGCGCTGTCGTCAATGCTCTCAACCATGGCTGCGTAGATCGGGTTGTTCTGTGGGTCGCCGGGCTGGATGCGGCGGCGGTACCTGTCTATCGCAGCCTCCCGCGCCTGCAGCGGCCTGTGCACGCCGTTGTGGCCGAGATAGAGCAGGAAGGGCCGGCAGCGGTTTTCGCGGATGAATGCTAGCGCCTCATCGGTCAGCCGGTCGGCGAAGTACTCGCCGTCTTGCCCTTCTATCTGAGGCGGCTCCGAGTAGTACGGGTAGAAGTGACTCTGAATCTTCCGGTAGAGCGACGCTTCGGCAAACCCGTGGTCGAGCGGAGTGCCATCGAGATGCCACTTGCCTATTGAGGCTGTCAGATACCCATGCCTGGCAAGCACGGTCGCTATCGTCGCCTGCCCGGCCGGGAGGCGCGGGCTCCACTCGGGGTTGAGAAGCTTCTCGCCTGGCCTCACGTAGCCGGGAATCCAGTCTGTCAGATGCAGGCGCGCGGGATAGCACCCGGTCATGATGCTTGCGCGCGTCGGCGAGCACACTGGCGCGGCGGCGTAGGCGTCTGTGAAGCGCATTCCCTGCGCCGCAAGCCGGTCTATATTGGGTGTCAGATGAAATGAGCTGCCGTAACAGCCCAGATCGCGCCACCCCATATCGTCTATGACTATGATGACAAAGTTTGGACTGTCCATACCCAGCCGTGCTCCCTTCCAGATCGACGTTGCTGTCAAAGCCCGATCTCGACGCGCTGCCTCCGCGCCGCGGACTCGATAGCCCCGAACACCATGGCGAGGCTCTTGATATTGTCATGACACTCTCCGAGGGGCGTTGCCCCGGTCTCGAGAGCGTTCAGGAACTCCTCCAGCGAGCCTTCGATGCCCGGCTTCACCGGCTCCTCGTTTTCCGGCTCTAGCTTGCGGAACTCGGAGAAGAAGCCGCCCGGGGCCATGACGGCCTCCGCCCGCACACCCTCGGCGCCGTCCCATGCTGCAGTGCCGCGCGGCCCCACCGCGCGCCACTCTGCTTCCCACGCGGTGTGCAGCCCCTCGCTGCACCAGCTCCCACGATAGGTGTAGCGGAGGCCGCCCGTCATTTCGAACACCGCCGTGGCGCAGGCGTTCCCGGCATACCAGCTCCAGGACGGATTGAACTCATCGCAGTACACAGCAACCGGGTCGCAGTCTGAGATGAACCTGGCGGCGTCGAATGTGTGGATGGCCATATCGAGAAGCAGCGGGCTGTCCATCTCGTCGCGGAATCCGCCGAAATGCGCGCCGATGTAGAAGTCGGAGTTCAGAATGCCGGGGGGGCCGACATGTTTGGCGACGAGTTTCCGGAATGCGCGAATGCGCGGGTCGTAGCGCCGGCTCTGGCTCACCATATACAGCTTTCCCGAGCGTTCGGAGGCGGCCACCATCTCGCGGGCCTGCTCCATGGAGATAGCCATGGGCTTCTCTCCGAGCACCGGTATCCCTGCCGCCAGGCTGGCGAGGGTGATTGCGTGGTGCGACTCCGGCGAAGTGACGTCCACGACGAAATCCGGTTTGACAGCGGCAAGCCCGGCCTCAATGTCCTGGAACGTTTCGACTGCGCTGAGTCCCAGTTCGACGACAGCCTGCTCGGCGGCTTCGGGCCGCCAATCCACCCAGCCGGCCAGTACGGCGCGGTCACAGGCCGCCAGATTGCGAGCCCATGCGCGCCCCATGGATCCAGCGCCAGCCAGAAGTGCCTTGTACTTCTTCACGTCTGTCCTCCCGTGCGGGAGTCTCACTCTCCCACGACGTTCTAGTTCTCCCTCGAAGGCGGAGGAATCCTGCCGAACCGGGCAGGGCCTTCACGAAAGGGGCATAAGGTGCTAAGCTATCGTGGCGCGCAATGGGCGGCGGCGAATCCCAGGTGGGGCCAGCGTCTTCAGTTGGTGCGCGCATTGGAAGGACGGATATCTGTATGAGACACATTGCTGTGCTGACGTGTCTGTCGGGGCTGGCGCTACTGCTGGCGCCCGCGGCAGGGCTCTGCGCCCCGCTGAAGTTCCTGAGGGTGGAGATGCTGCCCTCGGGGGTCGAAAAGCCGTACGCCGAGATTCAGGGTGTGTCGGCGGGTGTTTTTGAGCCTTCGTTCTGGCGGAAGAACACTCTTCACTGGATGCCCGACCAGATATCGCCACTTCTGGAGCCGCGTCCAGGACCAAACCGCAACATCTACGCTCCCTCGGCGGTCGAGACCGCGGATGGCTGGCGGGTGTTCTACGGGGCCTGGGACGGGGTGCCGACGGGAAATGATCGCATCTACAGCGCCGTGACGAAGGACTTTCGCAGGTTCGACGCGCGGCACACGGTGATAGAGCATGGCGACTTCCACCATGTGTGCAATGTCAACGCCATTGCGAACTCCGACGGGTCCTTCTCGATGGTCGCGACCGCCTATCCGGACTCCAGGGGCCGCAACAAGCCCGCGTTCTTCTCGAGCCCGGACGGGAAGGTCTGGAACGGCTCTCTCGAGCCATATGTCGCCACCGCCAGAGACATCGTCTCTATCAGCGGCTATGAGAAGTACGACGACGCGGACATCAACGGGATGAACGTCATCCTCAGAGAGAAGGGCGTCTACCGCCTCTACTTCGGGAACTTCCGGGACTTCGGCCAGACCTACAGGGCCTCCGGAACAGATGGCAGGAACTACCGCTTCGAGGGCAAGGCGATTGACGGCGCGTATGCCGTCAACGACGTCAAGAAGTTCATCACACGGGACGGGCCGTGCTACGTGATGGGCCTGCACATGAACCGGAACGAACTCTGGTACGGGCTTTCGAAGGACGGACTGCGATTCGGTGAGGCCGTTACGCTCGGCAAGAGCCTTTCAGATGCCGACCGCTACATAGTGGCGATCGGTTGGGTCGTCAAGGGCGATCAGGAGAAGCCGGGCAGGCGTCTGCTCGGGTATCTCTACGGGGCGGGCGCAGACCCCGGGCTGGCGTCGAACCGCATATTCGCGCGCTGGCTCCAGAAGAAGGCCGTATTCGTTTCAGACTCAGGCAGTGAGTTCGCGCCTTCGCTGGCGCGCGGGCCGGACCGGCAATTCATCTCAACTGAAGGTGCCCGTGAGTTCCACGGCCGCATG
>JAGVUD010000466.1 GCA_019136435.1 Armatimonadota bacterium
GTCGTTGGTGTAGGCGTGGATGGTCGTCATCAGACCGTTCTCGATGCCGAAGTTGTCCACGAGCACCTTGGCCACGGGCCCGAGGCAGTTGGTGGTGCAGCTTGCGTTCGAGATGACGTGATGCTTTGCGGGATCGTACGCATCGTCGTTGACGCCGAGCACGATGGTTGCGTCCTCGTTCTTGGCCGGGGCCGAGATGATGACCTTCTTGACCGATCCGCCAAGGTGCGCCTTCGCCTTCTCGGCGTCGGTGAAGAAGCCGGTGGACTCGACAACGATGTCCGCTCCAACGCCGTTCCAGTCAATCGCCGCCGGGTCTTTCTCCTGGAAGCTCTTGATGCTCTTGCCATTGACGACGATCGCGCCATCGGCGGCCGAGACGTAGCCCTCGAACGGTCCGTAGGTGGTGTCCCACTTGAACAGGTGGGCGTTGGTCTTCGGGTCCACCAGGTCGTTGATGGCGACCACTTCGATGTCGTTGGGGAACTTTGCCAGCATGGCTCGCATGCTGAGCCGGCCGATTCGCCCGAAGCCGTTAATACCTACTTTGACTGCCATTGAATACGTGTAACCTCCTGAGCTGTCGCAATCAGACCTATGCCTGCCAGTATTTCTGCCACATTGTACCGGCGCGGGGGAACAGGTGTCAATCGCCGGATTGTGAAATTAGTAACAATTCACCCGAATTGTCAATCAGAGGAAGTCGGCTCCGGGCCGCGAAAGAGGGCTTCTGGTGTGTATCATGCCCGGGACACGTCAGCGGCTCCGCTGGAAGGCGCAGTTCCGCGAATAACGCTAATCACAGAAAGGGACGCCTCATAATGGCGCTGTTCAAGAAGCCCCAGCCTTACAGGTTCACTCCTGACTCCCCCGTGGAGATGCACTTCCACGATCATGACGAGACCTGGATCGTCATGGGAGGAAAAGGCACCGCGAGCATGGTTGACACGGACGGGACAGAGTCCGAGTTCGAGATCGAGCAGGGAGATATATGGATGGTGGAGGCGGGAGTCGAGCATGGGGTCATGCCCACCACCGACGAGCTCCTGATCTTCCCGTTCAACGGCACGATTCCGATGGGCTCGCATCAACCGGGCCATTACTATATGGATAAGGAAGGCTACATGCCCGTCCTGTGCGTGGTAAAGGTGCTGCTGGACGAAGGGCGGCGGGAGCAGAAATAACATGCGGACGATAGCGCTGCAGTTTTCGGCGAGAGGCGAGGTGGAGGTGGTTGACGACGGGCTGCCGCGAGAACTCGGGCCGACGGAAGTGCTGATAGAGACTGTCTATTCCGGCATCACGAACGGCACGGAGCGGCACGCCATGATGGCCGAGCACTTCTGGGGGGTGTTTCCGGGCAGGCACGGGTATCAGCATGTCGGACGGATTGCCGCGGTTGGCAGTGCTGTTCAGGGTCTTGTCCCCGGCGACTGGACATTCAACGGTGAATACGTCGGGCATCGCGGTTGGAACATCCTGGACGTCGCCGCCGGCCCTCTGCTCGTCAAGCTGCCGGAGAGCAGAGACTACAGGGAGTACGCTCTGCTGGGAGTGGCGGGAGTCGCAATGAAGGCTGTTCGCCGTCTTTGCGTCAGACCAGCCGACAGGGTGCTCGTGACAGGCATCGGGCCAATCGGCGTCTTCGCCGCCATGGCGGGCCGGCTTCACGGCGCGGAGGTCACGGTCACGGACCTGAACGAGAGACGCCTGAGGATCGCCAGCGAGCAGGGTTTTGACCACGCCGTGGCGGTCTCCGATCCGGACTACTGGGACAAGCTGAAGGAACTCGGGCCGTTCGACGCCATCATTGACGGTTCGGGGTACCAGAGGCTGTTCTACGATATCTTCGATAACGGGCTGCTTGCTTACGGCGGCGCTGTCTGCCCGCTGGCGGTGCGCCTTGAGACGACGTTCCCCTGGAGCATGCTCCATCAGACGGACGGCCGCATCGAGGTGTCGTGCCACTTCGGCTGCGATGATCTCCGCGTGGTGATTCACGGTATTGAGACGGGCGTGATCGATCCCGGGGCCATCATCACGCACACTGTTTCGATTGACGAGGCAAAGAGCATCTACGCCGTTATGCGCGACAGCCCGGGCGATTTGTTCGGGGTGGTTTTCGACTGGAGCTGAGCGTTCGGCGGGAGAGGGAAAATACGGTATTGGAGAGGATGAAGACAATCCGTCTGGCGGCCGTGACGCTTTGTATGGTGACGCTCTCAACGGCGGCGGCCGCGGGGTGGGTGTCGGGACAGGCCCCGGACACAGTGTCTCTTCTGTCCGGAAAGCGCGCGAACATTTTCTACGCCGGTGAGCCGGTGCGCTTCACGCAGAAGGGCGGCCCGGCGGCGAGATACGAGGTTCGCGATTACTACGGCGGCCTGGTGGACCGGAATTCGGCCCCCGAGACCATCACGCTGAACGTCAAGGCTCCCGGCTGGTACAAGGTCTATCTCTACGGAGCGGAGGCGGGGGCCGAGAGCGTGGGCGGCACGATGTTCGCGATCTTGCGCAACGACCCGCGCTTTCCGCCGCTGCCGCCTCCCGAAGAACCGTCCGGTGACCCCGCGCAGGACGTGCCTACCCGGTCTATCCTCGGCATCGGGCCCGAGCGGCACGCCGTGCCCGACGCCTCCAGGCCGGACGAGGCCATAGCCCGGCTTCGGGCGGGTATTGACATGGAGGCGAAGTACTACCTGCCCCACGACCCGGCGCGCAAGCGCGCGCTGCTGGTTGCGTTCCCGAACGGGACGGAGAACGTGGAAGGCGTCCGCAAGATTGTGGAGCACTTCAAGGACACGGTCACCTACTGGGAGCCGCGCAACGAGCCCAACTACAAGTTCAGCGGAGCGGAGTTCGTGGAGAAGGAGATGAAGCCCTTCTACGAGACCGTCAAGAGCGTCAGCGGCAAGCTGCGCGTCATCGGGCCGGGAACGGTTACCATCGGGCCGTACGGGCTGAAGTTCATCGAGGACTTTCTGGAGGCGGGCGGGGCGGATTACCTGGACGGTTTCTCGTTCCACGCGTACAACAACGTGAACGGCGATGTCTGGCTTGCGCGGACGTCTCTTGATGGTCTGAACGAGCTGCTCGCGAAATACGGGGCGGACAAGCTCGAGAAGTGGCAGACCGAGAACGGCTACTTCGCTGCGGTCTATGGCTCGTACCAGCCCCGCCTGCAGGGGCGCTGGACGATGGTGCGGCGCATGGTGTTCGAGCAGTACGGCATCCCGAAGGAGCACGATCACTACTGGTATGACCGCAGCCACGGGTTCTGGGACTTCCCCACGTGGTGGAAGAACGAGGACGGCGGGGTGAACCCGGCCGCGCCGCTGATGCGGGTCTGGTCGGAGGAGGTGTTCGGCACGAAGTTCGAGAGGGCGTTCGACTTCGGCCCGAGCGGCAACCCGGTCTATATCGGCAGCCTGTTCACGGGGCGGGAAAGGTCGGTCGCTGTCTTCATGACGGCTGGCGCGGCGGACGGGAAGGTCGAACTGCACGTCAAGGGCGGCGGCAGCCTTCGCGTCGTCTCGCCGTTCGGGGTGGAATCCACGCTGCCCGTATCGGGTGGCAAGGCGGCGCTGCGTGTCGCGGAGCTGCCCGTGTATGTGCGTCTGGAGAAGGGGCAGTCTGTGGAGCCCGTGCCTCTGGACTTCGGCCACAACCTCGCGCGGCAGGACGGCGTGGTCTGCTCGCACTCGACTTCGAGCAAGGACGGCGCGGGCAAGCTGAACAACGGCGAGCTTGAGAACTGGTACTACGCTCAAGGCGATGCCCCGCGCCCGTGGGAGAGCGGCAAGGACACCGTCTATCCGGCGTGGGTGGAGATGCGCTTCCCGGAGGATCAGAGCATCGGCCGGGTGCGGGTGTTCGCCGCGCCGCCGTGGCAGTGCATGGGCACTCTTGTGGACTACGAACTCCAGTACGAGAAGGACGGCGCGTGGGTGACGATCGAGCGCGTCCGTGAACCCGTCAAGACGTTCAAGGTGCTTACGCCGCCGGTGAAGTGCACCGTGGACAGCTTCTTCAGCGACCGCTGGATCTTTCTGCATGAGTTTGATGCCGTCAAGACGGCGAAGATCCGCCTGCTCATTCACCGGGTGACGCACGGCGGCGGCGCGACGGCGGACGTTGTCGAGGCCGGCGGGCAGGCGTGCCATCCGCAGATCACGCTGCGCGAAATCGAGGTGTACGCGCGCTGAAAAGGGCAGCGGGGGCAGCGCGGCGAAGATGACCGTGGAGGAATACGAGCCATGAGTCTTTCCCGCGCTTTTTGTCCCGCGCTTCTAAGCCTGCTTGCCGCGACCGTGGCGGCCGCCGCCGACCTGCCGAAGTTCGACTTCACGAAGCCCGGTTCGGCCAGCGGCTGGGTGGCCGCGCACGATGTCGGCCCGCTCGAGACCGGCCCGGACGGGCTTCTCATCACGATTACCGGCGGCGACCCTTACATCATGGGCCCGGCGCGCGACTATCCGGAGGGTGAGGCCCTGTGGCTGACGATTCGCATCCGGCCGGACGTGTCCGGGGGCGGGCAGGTCTTCTATTACCGGGATGCTCCGAACCCCGGGGATTCGGCGGGGTTCTACGCGAAGGGCGGTGAATGGCAGACGGTGAAGATGCCCCTTCCTCCGCTCGGGCCGGGCTATCATATCCGCCTGGACCCGCCGGGCGTCGAGGGGAGGTCGGTGGTCTCCGCCATGGAGTTCCAGCCCCGCGTGGCGCTGAAGGAGCCGGCGTGGAAGAAGCCGTCGAAGCCCGATCTTTCCCGGGCAATCACGCTTCGCTCGGGCGAACTCGAGTTGAAGCAGTCCAGGACGCAGGCCGGGGCGTTCGCGCTCACCGTCGCGGGCAGGCCGATGGCGATCGGGTGGGACAGCGCGATGATCGGCTATGTGCACGGCGGCAAGGCGCGCTGGGTGGACCTCGCGAAGGCGCGGGTTACGGCCGGAGCGTCATTCATCGAGGCGGCCGCGACCGATCCGGACGGAGGGAAGTGGACCTACCGGCAGAGCTTCAAGGCCGTCACGGGATCAAAGCCCGGGGGCGCCATCGAGGTCACGACGGCCGTTTCGGTGGACCGCGACCGGGCGGTGAGCTTCCTGCCCATGCTCGTGCTGCTGCCGGGCGCGGGGTCGTTCGGCGAATCGAAGGGGCAGGCTCTCTTGCCCGGACTCGAGTACCTGGACAACGAACCGAGCCGCTCCGAGGCCGACATCCGCGGGCCGCTGGCGAACCGCCGCGTGCCCGACCCGACTCATCTCTGTTTCCCGCTGATGGCCGTTCAGGCCGACGGGCGCTGGGTGGGCGTCATCTGGGAGAGACGCCCGGAGTTCAGCGCGTTGTTCGATTCGCCCGACCGGACGTTCGGCTCCGGCGGGCATCTGATGGGGGTTTTCTACCCCGGTACAGACGGCCTGAACCGGGAGCAGGGCAGCCTGCTTCCGTACGAGGGCGAGACGGTCGCGGCGGGGCGGAAGCTGAGCCTCAAAGCGAGGCTGATCGGCGGCAGAGGGGACAGCATCGTGCCGGCGGTGCGTCACTATGTCGAGAACACGCCCGCCGCAAGTCTCAAGACCCCGATGGGGTTTCAGGATTACGCGCGGCTCGCGGCCGGAGGGTGGCTCGACTCGAAGATTCGCGAGGGCGCGCTGGTGCGGCATGCGTTCTGGCCGGGGTTCGGGCCCGGCCGCGCCGCCGACGCCGCGGTCGCCATGGAGTGGCTCGCCTCGCAGACCAGCGACGCCGCGCTTTCGGCCCGTCTTTTGGCCGACGCCCGGGAGGTGATCGGGGCAGTCAATCCGCAGGACTATCTCACAGCACACATCTCGCACGTGCCAGCGGCGGTGCCCCCGCTTGTGTACGGGCATGTTCCGGAGGCCGCGGCGCGCGCCGCGCAGTCGGCGAAAGACTCGCTCAAGCGCTTCGACAGCCAGGGCCGCATCATCTACGAGGCCAGGGCAGGAGGCCTCGACTACGGCGAGACGCATTTCGCGCCGGACGCGAACGGGCTCACGGCAGGCGCCGTTGTCTCTGTGCTGGATATGGCGGCTCTATCGGGCGACCGGGAGTTGATCCGGCAGGGAATCGAGAGGCTGAGAGGTCTGGACCGCTTCACGAACAGCGTTCCGCGCGGGGCGCAGACGTGGGAGATTCCTCTGCACACCCCGGACATCCTCGCGTCGGCGCATCTGGTGAAGGCGTATATGCTCGGCTACGAGCTGACGGGCGAGGCGGCGTTTCTCGAAAAGGCCAAACACTGGGCGTGGACGGGGGTGACATTCGTCTACCTCACCCCTCCGCTCGATGCTCCCGTGGGGCTGTACTCGACGATTCCCGTGCTCGGGGGCACCGCGTGGGTCGGGTCGTGGTTCGGCCGCCCTGTGCAGTGGTGCGGGCTGGTGTACGCGGATGCGCTCTTCCGGCTGATGCGTTACGACAAGGATCCTGTATGGAAGACGCTGACCGACGGCATACTGGCCTCTGGCATTCAGCAGACGTTCCCCCTTTCCGACAAGGACCGGCAGGGGCTGCTTCCGGACTTCTACCTGCTGCGCCCGCAGGTGAGCGATGGCCCGGCGATCAACCCGGCGACGCTTCAGGTGAATATCGCGCACCTGTACGGCAGACCGCTGATGGGCGACTTCCGGGCACTGCGCCGCGCCGGGCTGCTGGTGCACGCACCGGGAGAGATTGACGGGGTCTCGGACTCGGCGTCGGTGGCGTCCTTCACGGTGCGCGGATGGGCGAAGCGCCCTTACTACGTGCTCATCAACGGGCTGAGGTCGCGGCCGCGGGCGAAGGTCAACGGGAAAGAGACGGCGCTGTCGGGGGACAACAGCTTCGATGCGGCCTCGGGACGCCTGGTGCTGAAGGTCAGCGGCCAGCCGCGCATTGAGCTCAGTCTGAAGTAGTCGCCGCGCCGGAGCTTGCTTCGACGGCGGCCCTGAGGTCTTCAAAGATGCTGTCCCGCCCGAGTGACACCCAGTATGCGGCGAACTCGCTGAAGCTCTGCCGCCGCCGCGCCTCGCGCTCCTCGCGCATGAACTTGAGGCCGGGAATGAGAGCGCGCATTGCCTCGTCCGAGCCGAAGTAGCGCAGCGTGCGTTCGCGCTCTTCGGCTTCGAAAACGGGCAGCCATTCGCTCCAGACGTCGCAGTCGTGAATCTCGCCCAGCATATCCTGAAGAGTTCGCAGGGCGGCGATGGCGCCGGTCAGCCTGTCAGCAAACAGCGGCTCGAATATCTCCACCGTGTAGCGCAGCCGCTTGGCGGCGATCCGCATGCAGTGGTGCCCGGCGGCCTCCTCCGGCCGATGGACGCACGGTTCGAAGGCGAGTAGATCGTCGAGAAGCGGCAGAATCGCGCGGGCGGCCTCTTCGCCTGGCGGCTCCCCCGCGCGGCCGTCCTTCTGCTGAAGAACCCGCAAGGCCTGCTTCATTTCTGCCGTCACCCCGCTCGACCGAAGGCGCTCGAGAGCGCGAAGCACGTGTTGCTGCTCTTCCTCGCGGAGCTGTCTCTGCCGCAGGATGAGCCGTTCGATGCCCGGACGAACCCCCGGGTCTTCCACCGTCTGCAGCAGCGAGTCCAGAAACTCGATCCGCACGTCCGTGTCGCGGGCCGCCCCCAGCGCGCGGCGCAACGACCGCATTTGCCTGTTCCACTGGCGCACCGATCGTGGTGGAAAACACCCGCCGAAGACTTCCAGAGCGCTTCGCAGCCTGCGCGAAGCCACCCGCATGCGGTGAACCGCTTCTGGGTCGCTGGCCTCGCGGACTCCCGGGATTTCCCTGGTAAGGCCGGCAAGCCGCTTGCGCAGCGCGCGGGCCGCGAAAACTCTCAGGCTCTCTTCCGGCGTCTGTCTGCCCATAGACTGGCATTATACCCTCCCGCGCGCCGGGTCCCTGGCGGCCGGGCGGCGGCAGAAGCCGCAAATCGCGAAAAGCGCCGCATGTTGTTTACTTCCGGCCCTGTTCCGTGTAGAATCTGTGTCAGAAATCCTTAGAGAAGGCGGCACGCGTGTTCCCCCGTCGCGTTTTGAGGCGGGTGTCACGGAAGCGGGGTCCAGTTCTGGTTTCCTCCCCGCGTTCGACGCCCGGAGCCCGGGTCGGGACAAAAGCCTGACGGGACAGGCAAAGCCGCGCAGAATAAGGAAGGAGAAAAAAGCAAATGCTACGACGACTGCTGCTTATCGCGGCTGTCATGCTTGTCGCCCTACCTGCGTCAGCAGACACAATCACTCAGTGGACGTTCAACTCCGTCCC
>JAGVUD010000127.1 GCA_019136435.1 Armatimonadota bacterium
TATCACCGTATGTGATTTCGGGCCTGCGCAGCAGATCGGCCAGCGAAAGCCCCTGGGATCGTGACAGATCGAGCCGATGGCAGAGATCCGGTGGAACACGCGTCTCCCTGAGCCGCCGGTGCTCTGCTTCCAGCCACTGCCTGCGCTGCTGATACACCTCCCACCTCGCGTCGTCAACGAGTCCGGCCTCCCGTCCGAGGGGGGTGAGGCGCATGTCGGCGTTGTCGTGCAGCAGCAGAAGGCGATACTCGGCGCGGGAGGTGAGCAGGCGGTAAGGGTCGCTCACGCCCTTTGTCACCAGATCGTCTATCATCACGCCGATGTAGCTCTGGGTGCGGTCCATAATGAAAGGCGGGCGGGCTTCGAGCTTGAGGCTGGCGTTGATCGCGGCGACAAGGCCCTGACCGGCCGCCTCCTCGTATCCGGACGTCCCGTTGATCTGCCCGGCGAAGTAGAGCCCGCTGATGCGCTTGGTTTCGAGCGTCGGGTAAAGCTCCGTCGGAGGGACGAAGTCATACTCGACCGCGTAGCCCGGAAGCAGCATCTCGGCGTTCTCGAGCCCCGGGATCGATCGCAGAAACGCGATCTGCACATCCTCCGGCAGGCTGGTGGACATTCCCTGAACGTAGATGGAGTTCGTGTCCCAGCCCTCCTGCTCCAGAAAGACCTGGTGGCGCTCGCGGTGCGGGAACTTGACGATCTTGTCCTCGATGGAGGGGCAGTACCTCGGCCCGATGCCGTCAATCCGCCCGCCGTACATCGCCGACCGTGAGAGGTTGGCTTCGATGATTCTCTTCGTTTCGGGGGTGGTGGCCGTGATCCAGCACGCAAGCAGGTCGTGGCGCTCCCGTGGAGGTGTGAGGTAGGAGAACGCCAGCGGAGAGGGATCCGACGGCTGAAGCGCGAGGCGGGAGGTGTCGAGCGACTCGCGGGCGACGCGCGCGGTCGTTCCGGTCTTGAGGCGTCCCAGCGGGAAACCCATCTGGCGCAGGGAGTCCGACAGCTCGTCCGCTCCCGGCTCGCCCCGGCGTCCTTCCCTTGTCTGGACTTCGCCGCAGTGGCAGAGACCGTTCAAAAATGTGCCCGTGGTGACAATCACGGCATGCGCTTCCAACTCGCGTCCGCTGGCCAGGCGCACACCGCGCACCTGCCCGTCTTCGTGGAGAATGGCGACAGCGCGGTCTTCAACGAGCGTCAGGCCTGGCTGGCGGTCCACAACCGCTCGCATAGCCCTGCAATACAGCAACGTGTCGCACTGCGCGCGGAGAGCCTGCACAGCAGGTCCCTTGCCCGTATTGAGCATGCGGCGATGGGTGGTGGTGGCGTCGGCCACGAGCGCCATCTGCCCACCGAGAGCGTCAATCTCGCGCACGACCTGCCCCTTCGCCGACCCGCCGATGGAGCAGTTGCACGGCATGAGTGCCATCTTGTCCGCGGACAGCGTGACGGCGCAGGTGTTCGCGCCGAGACGCGCCGCCGCAAGCGCGGCCTCGCAGCCCGCGTGGCCCGCGCCCACAACGACGATGTCAAAAGAGGTCGCGCTGATCATAGACGCCGGCAGCCGGGCCCTACCCGGCCCTCTTCCTGCGCATGATGTTTCTGACCGCGCCCTGCAGCAGCTTGAGAGCCTCGTCGAATGCGACTTCGCCCTCCCAGAGTTCATCAACGACATCACGCGGCAGCCACCGCGCGGCAAGGCCGAGGGCGGCAGCCGCGATAAAGGCGTCGTCCACATACCCGAGCACCGGGACGGCATCGGGGACGATGTCGAGGGGCGACGCGAGGTACACGCCCAGCCCCACCAGCAGGAACTTGACGCGTTTCGGCACCTTCGGGCTGCGGAAGAGCCTGAAGACGAACTTTGCCACGTCCCCGACGAGGGTCAGGCTCAGTCTTCCCGCCTGCTTTGCCGATGATTCCCCGGTTTGTGTCTTCTGCGCATTCATAGTTTTCCCCGGCCATTATGACCGCGCGGGGCTTCGGGGGACAACACACCCGCAAAGACGATGCCCGACGCCTCGGGAATGAGGGGGCTGAGAAGACATCCCGGAACGGCCCCAGGAACTTCCTGTCCGGCGACCAGTCGGTGATGGCAAAGACCACTTCAGGTGCCTCGAGTGCGGCAATGGCATGGTCCGGCCGGCAGGGTCGCGGGAGCGGAGATCCCGCGACACGACAGGCGGACGGCGTTGGTCACGGCGGCGGCGAAGTGGTAACATCAGGGCATGAGCACGAAATACGCGGGCGCGCTGTCGGGACAGTTCGACGGCAAGAAACCTTTTCTCATCGTCAGCACCGAGTCTGACGAGCCTTTCGCCATAGACATAGGCGCCTACTGCCGCCAGCGCGTGGACATCGCGGATATCGTCTCGCTGAAGACGTTCGTAAACACCGAGTTCTGCCCGCGCTTCATCAGCGACGAACAGGACATGGCCGAGATCGGCAACAAGCTGGCGGGCACGAATGTCGTGCTGGTTTCAACGGTCTCGAGCACGCTCAGCCGCAACGAACTGGCCTGGCGCTCGCTGCTGATAGCCAGAGCGGCGAAGGATAACGGGGCAGCGGGAGTCGTGCTCGTGGAACCAGATCTCTTCTTCAGCGCGCAGGACCGGGGCCCCCGTTCCGATCACGGCGACACCGACTACAAGCGCACCATCGGGGATTACAAGAAGTTCGACGGGCAGCCCTTCACCAGTCTCTTCTACGCGCAGGCTCTCGCGCTTGCCGGGGTGGACTGCGCGATCACAGTGCACAATCACTCTGTCTCCGTCCAGAGGCTGTTCGAAGCCACCCTGAACAGGGGCTTTCTGAACCTGAGCCCGGCCGATGTTTTCGCCGACTACATTCTGAAATCCGACGTGACGCCCAGCCTGCACAACGGAACGGGCCTGCTGATGTGCGCCCCAGACCTGGGAGCGCGGGCGTTTGTGAGCGAGGTGGACGACGAGATCCGGCGGCAGTCTGCCGGAAACGCGAAGACGGGCCTGATCTGGTACACCAAACGCCGAACCGGCGAGCGGTCAGTTTCGAGCATCATAGACGACTGCTCGCCGTGCGCGGTGGAGGACATCGCCGGACGGGACGTAATCGTCATTGACGACATGGTCCGGACGGGAACCACCATCCGCGAATGCTGCCGCCAGCTTAAAGCAGCGGGCGCCGGGCGCGTGGTCTACTTCGTCACGCACTTCTACTCGTCGCCCGAAGCCCGCGAGAACCTGAGCAGCGCGGAGATTGACGAGATCGTCACGACGAACACGCTCCCGCTGATCCTCAACAGAGACAGGCAGGGGCGTCTGCGGCGCAAGATGACGGTGATCAAAATCGAGAAGTGGATATCGCGCGTCATTCTTGACGTTCTGGGCAGGCCCACCGACCATCTGAAGGGCCGCATCTACAACGTGGACATCTCAACCAAGAACCCCAGGGCGCATCCGCCCGCGTAAGGCGCCCTCAGACTTCGGGCTCGTCCGGCGGGCGCTGATCGGCAAGTGAGCCGAGAGCCCTTATCTCCGGCCACAGGCCGGCCACAGCCGCCACCACCGCGATTGTGCCTATCCCGCCCGCGACAACAGAAACGACCGGTCCGAACAACTGCGCCACCAGCCCCGACTCGAACCCCCCGAGTTCGTTCGACGACCCTATGAAGACGCCATTGACAGCGGACACCCTCCCTCGGAGCACGTCCGGCGTGCGCACCTGAACGAGCGTGTGCCGGATCACGACGCTGATGTTGTCGAACGCCCCCGCCAGAAACAGCATCGCAAGCGACAGCAGGAACGAACGCGAGAGCCCGAACACAATCGTAACAGCCCCGAACCCGGCGACCGCGAGAAGCAGCGCGCGCCCGGCGCGGCGGAACGGCGGACTGTGCGCAACGACGGTCGCCATCACAAGCGCGCCAACGG
Source organism: Armatimonadota bacterium (assembly GCA_019136435.1). Lineage (GTDB taxonomy): Bacteria > Armatimonadota > UBA5829 > DSUL01 > DSUL01 > JAGVUD01. Next base: position 3,909 of record JAGVUD010000127.1, read on the forward strand.
CCGGGGCGGCCCGCAGCCAGCCGAAGCCCTGCGGCCCCACATGCAGGATGTCTTTGGCGTAAATCGGCAACAGGGTCGTCGCGCCGCCCAGCAGAACTGCGAACATGTCCAGAGCAATGGCGGACAAGATCACTTTCTCACGCTGTACGAAAGCCAGTCCGGCGGCGAGAGTCTTGAGAGACGGTGGCTCGCCCGGCCTCTGGCGCGGGCGGGCGGGTATCAGCCAGACAAACGCGAAAAACGTCAGCGCAGCCACCGCATCGAGTATGTAAACAGGCCAGGCCCGGTGGCACATGGCGATGATGGCGCCTCCAACAGCGGGTCCGCTCATGCATGCGATCTCGAAGGTGGTGCTGCTCCACGCGGCGGCGTTGCCCAAAATACGAAGCGGAACGAGCTGCGGTATGAGCGCGGCGCGCGCAGGCCCTTTGATCGCGTTCGCGATTCCCGCCAGAAGCAGACACAGATACATCAGGAGCACCGGGCCCTGCACGAAGGAGATTGCGGCAAGGCCGAGCGACGCGACCGCCATCAGGAGCTGCCCGGCGAGCAAGATCAGGCGTCTGTCCATTCGATCGGCGAGGTGTCCGGACGGGAGAAAGAGCGCGATTACCGGCAGCACCTGCACCAGCCCCACATAGCCAAGCATCATCGGGGAGTGCGTTCGTTCGTACAGCTCCCATCCGACGGCGATGGTGAGCATCTGCTGGCCGAAGTTCGCGACAAGGTTCCCCACCACGTAGAGGCGATAGTCGCGGTGCCGGAAGGCTGCATACGGATCACCCGGTGGGTGGACGCGTTCAGGATTATCTGTTTGCACGGACAAGTGGATGGACCGGCTGATTCATTCGCCGGTCAGCCTCACGATTCCTGTTGACCGGCGGAGAGAATCAGCCGACGGTGTTCGGGTCCACGCCGCAGAGACGGCAGACCAGCAGCATCACGCGCTCCCAGAGCGTCGGAGGTACGGCACGCGACGCCTGAGGCGGGTCCGCGGGAGCGGAGTTCTTCGGCACGATGATGGGGACTTCTCCCTCTTTGAGAAAACCGTAGTAGCGGTTCAGGCTCTTCCTGCCGTCTTCCATGCGCGTGTGATCGGCTTGCCACACCACGCCTTGATGCTCCCGGTCGGCGTCCTGCTGGCGCACCACGAGTCTCTGAATCTCTCTTTCGGTAAGCCAGACCAGGCAGTGAGGGCGGAGAGCGGCTCTGAGAACCTGCAGGGCGAGACCGGCGACGATAAGCGCCAGTACCACATAGCAGGCAAACACCCAGCGGCGAAAAGGCCTGCGAGATGAGGACGGGGGCGAATCACCGCTCCCGGAAGTCCTGGCGGACCTCCGGCTGTTCATCCTGAGAAGATCGTCTTCACCCGACGGACGCATCCTGCACTCTCTCCAAGATACGCGGGGCATCCGGCCCCGCGGAACCCGTGCAGCCGCGATGTGCTGCAGTCTGATAATTGTACCACATCTGAGGGCGGCCCGCCAGAGGGAAACTCCCATTCCAGCGAGCCGCCTCGATTCGTTTTGCGGACGCCGCTTCTAGCGCAGGTTGTAGAACGCCCCGCGCCCGGCGAACTCCGCCACATCCGCCAGCTCTTCCTCGATGCGGATGAGCTGATTGTACTTGGCAACCCTGTCGGTCCTCGACGGCGCGCCGGTCTTGATTTGCCCGGCGTTGGTGGCCACAACGATATCTGCTATCGTCGTGTCCTCGGTCTCGCCCGACCTGTGACTCACGACCGCCGTGTACCCCGCGCGCTTCGCCATCTCGATGGCAGCGAGCGTTTCGGTCAGCGTGCCAATCTGGTTTACCTTTATAAGGATGGAATTTGCGACGCCTTTCTTTATACCTTCTTCGAGGATCTCGGTGTTCGTCACGAACAGGTCGTCGCCAACGATCTGGACTCTCGCTCCCAGACGATCGGTGATCATCTTCCAGCCGTCCCAGTCCTGCTCCGCCATTCCGTCCTCGATGCTGATGATCGGGTACCGGTCACAAAGCTCGGCGTAGAAATCCACCATCTCGGCCGGGCTCTTCTTGAAGCCGGACTTCCAGAAATCGTACTGCCCGTCCTTCCAGAGTTCGCTTGCCGCGGGATCGAGGGCAATGGCCACTTCCTCGCCGGGCTTGTATCCGGCAGCCTTGATCGCCTCGACGATGACTTCCAGGGCCTCCTCGTTGGTCTTCAGGTTGGGAGCGAATCCGCCTTCATCGCCGACGGTGGTGCTGTATCCGCGGGCTTTCAGGACATCGCGCAGTGCATGGAAGACTTCAGCGCCCCAGCGCAGAGCCTCCACCCAGTTCGGCGCGCCCACGGGCATCGCCATGAACTCCTGCAGGTCCACGTTGTTGTCGGCATGCTTGCCGCCGTTGAGGATATTCATCATCGGCACAGGCAGCACGCGCGCGTTGACGCCGCCGATGTACCTGTAGAGCGGCATATCCAGCGAAAGCGCGGCAGCGCGAGCGCAGGCAAGCGAAACACCAAGGATCGCATTGGCGCCCAGATCGCCCTTGTTGTCCGTGCCGTCCAGCTCGATCATCATCTCGTCAATGGCGATCTGATCGCACACGTCGAAGCCAACAATCTCGGGGGCGATCTTCTCGTTAACGTTGTCAACCGCGTTCTGGACACCCTTGCCGCGGTAGCGCGACTCGTCCTCGTCCCTCAGTTCGACAGCCTCCCGCGTCCCGGTTGAAGCGCCACTCGGGACAGAAGCGCGGCCGATAACCCCATCATCCACCTGGACCTCGACCTCCACCGTCGGGTTTCCCCTCGAGTCGAGAATCTCACGTGCCTGAACTCCATCAATCATTCGATACATTCGTCACCTCGTGCCGCCGACTTGTAAGTTGAAATATGTGCGCCGACCGCCGCGCATTATAGCCGAACTCGGGGGAGTCTTGACTGCGGTCCGCGCCCCCTACCCCAGCGGCCTGCGCCAGACTTGCGGAAGCTCGTCCCAATCGCTGAGAGGAATCGGCTCTCCCGTGCCGTCAACGTGCGTCAGGAAGTAGACCGACGGGACGCCGAGTTCGGGCTGCAGCTTCATATACTCGAACCACTCGTCGTGCGTGGGGGCGCTGGAGTTGTCGCAGTCTATCAGCCAGTCCGGGCAGGCGATCACCGCCAGTTTCTGCCTGTGCAGCATCAGTTCGCAGACGTCGCGCTGAACAGCGCTTATGTCGTTGAGCCTGAGCATGTCCGTCACGTCCGCGAAGTAGGGGTTCGCGGCATGCGTGATGATCAGGGAGTCGGGCTTCGCCGATTTTGCCGCGCTGTAGATCGTCGAGTGAAGCGTCTTCAGCAGTTCGATTCCCCACACGCTACCCGCCGTAACGTATCCCGGACCAAACGGCTGCCCGTTCGTCCAGTCCACCTTCAGCCCGTCGGCGTTGAGGCATCCGGCATCCGGCGATAGCATGCGGCGCACAGACTCGGCGAGCCGGGCCTGATAGGCCGGGTTCGAAGGGTCGGCGCAGACAGGCTGGCCGTTGTCGGCGCGCCTGATGCACTCCTCGTCCGGGAGGCCGTCTCTGTTCCAGCAACCCACCCACAGCAGCACTTTCTGCCCGGCCGCATGCCGGGCATCTATCCAGCCGCGCAGGTCGGGCCACTTCGCGAGGTCCGGCTCCAGCGTCGCGTACTCCTTCTGCCATTTGTCGTCAATCGTAATCGTTCCGGGGTGCAGGCTGCGCTCTTCCAGAAGCGCCAGAATCGAATCGTACGCGTCCTGGCGCGCGTACGACGCCCCCGGCCCCCCGCGATGCGCGGCGAAGATATTCTGCTGCCCCCATCCGCAGAACATGGGCCGCGACCACCACTCCGGCTGCTGCCGCGCTGGCCTGGTGGCAAGACTCTGGCCGTACAAATAGTCAACGCACCCGCGGACGCCGTCGTAATCGTCCCGCGCCGGAGCAAACACCATTCGAGGAGATGCCCACTGCCCCCGGATGCGCGTCATCCCGTCATACGTGAGGCGCAGCTTGAAGCAGTTGTGCAGCGGCCAGTACTGGAACCGGGTGAAATTATACTCCCCGGGGTCCGGCGCCACTCCCACCCCCAGCCAGGGTCCTTCGGCAAGCGACCACACAAACGCCAGCGGCGGCGGGCAGAACAGCCAGTGGTTGTTGTCCTCGGGCTCGCGCGGGGTGTCGTGCGTGGGGCCGGACAGGGCGTCAATGCAAGCATACTCGCACGACCGGTAATGCCGCCTGTCGAGCAGCGTCACTTCACTCGACAT
>JAGVUD010000408.1 GCA_019136435.1 Armatimonadota bacterium
ATGGGCCGGAATCCTCTAATACCCCCGCGATCTCGTCTGCAGAGTTCAAATCACGGGGAGAAACCACCTTCCCGGCGAGAGCGTTCAAATCCTGCTCTGCGCCATCTACCAGCAGGAAGGCGTGGCCACTTCTGCCGGCCAGAATGTGGCCGGAATCATCTATGGCGACCGCGCCACCAGGAGCCATGACTTCCGCAACACCGCCGATCCACCGGACCACGTTGCCGGCGCTGGTGCCAACGATGACGCCGCTGTTGTTTATGTCGAGCGCACTCCCGGGCCCGAGGTCGTGGAACTGGCCGTCCCAGTAGAACGCGTATGATTCGTACGGGCCCGCCGGAAAGTAGTTGCCGACAATGACGCCGGCATCGTTGACGGCGCGCGCCTCCGCGTAACGACCACCAAAAGTGCCCAGATCGTGAAGAACATACGGCATAAGCGCTTGTCCTCTACTAGCCACGGAGAGCAGTAGTGTGAGTGCGAACCCGGTAGTCAGTTTCGACATGTGAGTAACTCTTCCTTGTCAACACCTTGGCAGTGGGCCTACCGAAACAAGACCGGGACTGACAATGCTGGCCCGCCGCCCGCTGCCTGCCAAGCGGCCACCGCAGCCGGTATGTCGCCTGGCGATGCGACTACAGCTGGCCCGATGTCGATGGGAGACGTGCTGGCGACACTGGCAATGGACTGGAAGGTCGCCTCCCACTCGGGAAGCCGGTTTTCACCGCTGCCGACCGCCCAGTGTGCCACCGTGAAGCTGATCCCGCGCTCAAAGCAGATGACTGCGCGGTTGTAGATGGCATTGAAGAAGGCTTGAATCTCGAACGGCTCTTGGTGTGGGGGCTCCCCGGGGCCGAAGGCCGGCGGGTCCATCGACTGCATGTTGCTTTGGAGCCTGTCCGCCTCCGCGACCATTAGACCGGCGCCTGAACCGCGCAGGATGTCGCAGGCGAACATAAGCGCCTCCTCCTGCACAGGTGTCTGCGTGAAGCCAGCGTTCTGGCAGCGGCCGTTCGGCACCTGGTTCACGTCGTTTGTCTGGACTGCGGTCTCCCACGGCGCAAACGGAAGCGTCCGCCGCACTGCTTGGAAGTCCCAACAGGAACCGCGAAGCAAACCTATCGGCTTTGAGCTTCCGTAGATCTGGCGGGCCGCACCGCCCATGACCGCCATGGCGATGTTGGCATCATGGATTCGTACAGTCCGGGTGCCGGACGGAGCACGCTGGGCCACGCCAGCCGAGGACCTGTCAACGAACACGCGCTCGCCCGTGCGCACCGGAAGCTGGAGTTGCGGCAGAGGGGGGGCCTGGAACTGGCGGACGTCATCGGCCTCATTGCTCAGGTCCCAGCCCACCAGCACTCCCACGCAAGCGTCATAGATGCCGCTCTCGACCACGCCGTCCGCCATGAACTTGATCACGTCGGCCGCCTTCGGCTCGTAAGCGTTAAGGATGGAGCGGTAGTTAACATATATGGGTCCAATGACGTTGGCCCCGAACTCGCTCTGTATGAACTCACGAAAGGCCGTACCTGTCTGCACGCCATACTGCCTGTCGGGAACATCAGTCCACTGGCGAAAGAGGATGTTGTAGCTCTTGGGCCGGTTGTAGCCCTGAAGCCGGTTGAGGATCGTGTCGTCCGGGTCTTGTGTCAAGGGCGTCGTGACGACGAAATGCCACTCCTCAGCAGTGATGTCGTACACGTGAAGGTCTTCGGTGATGGCTACGCCCGTGAACCCGCAGTCGTCGAACTGATCGAGCCACCAGTTGACCTTGGCGCTCAGGTCAGCGCCGGTGCCGCTGCCCCAGTCGTAGTAGTACATGTGCACGAAGAAGTCCATCTCCGCCTCCATGCCCCTACGAGAGGGCAATCTCCCCTGTTTTCACGGTCCCGTCGTGGTACTTCACCTTGACCTTCAGCTTGTCAGTTGACTCGTCAATGTAGAAAGTGATCTGATTGAGCGCCAGAGCACTGCTATCCGGCTGAGTGGACGGCGCGCCGAGGAAACATCGTTCGTCGTCAGTTTCCAGTGTGGTATTGCCAATGACCAGCGCGCCGCCGATCACCACTGGTGTTTCTATTTGACCTAGTGCCGTGACATTGCCGAGCGTCTCAACGTTGCCTTCCGCGTCGACTGAGAAGGCACTCTGGGGCGAATCACCGTCCTGGTAGGGCACCGCGAAGCCCGCTTCGGCGGTTACGGCGCCTTGAACGGTGGTGTCTCCAGTGTCGGCGTCAACGGCGAACGTCCCCTCGTGCACGGTCAGATCGCCAGCCACGCTTAGTTCCCCCTCCACGGTGAATTCGCCGGGCGCTCGTGTCGGTTGGCCTGTGCTGTACCCGATGGTCATCGCAGCTTGCTCCTTACGACAATGAGTTGCCGCACGCCATGATAGACACATCTACCGCGACTGTGGGCTGGCTCTGCGGTTTGAGGGAAAACTGCGTCGCGCCTGGTGCGCTTCGCAGGGGGATTGTCAGTGTTAGTCCGGCCTCGATGGGTATCGACGGCGCCCCCGCCTCAGCGATTGTTCCGTCCCCCCGCGCCCAGACCCGGAGCGGGCCGGGATTGTAGATTGATATGACCTCTGTCCGCACGTTCAAGTTGAACTGAACAGCGTCACCCGTGGTGTTGGGCAGGGTCTTGATCTGGCCCTTGGCATAGAGGTAACCCTGGGCATTCACCTCCAGCCAGTCTCTGGGCGAGTCTGGCTGTTCTCCCGCGATCTTGGTGGCAAGATCCACCTTGAGCGCGTTGACACTCTCAACGGTGGTGCTCTCGAGCGTTATCTGGCTCATTCTCGGCCTCCTGGCAAGCGGCCTCTGCGTCGGGTTCAGGCAACTCAGACGGCGTCATTGAGAGCCGACGCATCGCCGCTATCACCGTTTGTACCTTACCATTTGGGCCGCGCGTTGTCAACGACTTTATGCCCACCTTCCCGCTCGGCTTGCTCCGGTACCTGACCGCATCTCCAGCTCCCCCGAGCGCGCGTGAATGGTAAGCCCGTCCTCACTGCCGGTGATACCCGGCACTGCCTGCCCAATCTGATACCCTACGCTCATTGGTTTACCACCCTGCGGCCTGGTGTCGGTCGCCCGGTTTCATTATGGCCGTTCAGAGGGGGGGGACTGGAGGTCGTCCTGCATGCGGACTTGAGCTTCCTGGCGCCCGGTGCTAAAGTCCCTGATTGAGGAAGTGCGATGCCAGACCTGTTCGATCAGAACCCATCTGCTGAGACCGCCGATAGGCCGCTTGCGGCACGCATGCGCCCCCGCACGCTCGACGAGTTCGTCGGCCAGCAGCATATTGTTGGGCCGGACTCGCTCCTGCGACGCGCTATTGCCGAGGGCAAGCTGCCTTCAATGATCTTCTACGGCCCGCCGGGCTGTGGCAAGACGACCCTCGCGCACATCATCGAGCGCTCAACAGATGCGGAGTTCGAGGCTTTCAGCGCGGTCACGTCGGGGGTGGCCGACATCCGCCTGGTAATCGCGCGGGCGAAGGACCGCAGAAAGCTCTACAACCGCCGAACGGTCCTGTTCGTTGACGAGATTCACCGCTTCAACAAGGCGCAGCAGGATGCGTTCCTGCCGCACATAGAAGACGGCACGATTGTTCTCATCGGGGCGACCACCGAGAACCCCTACTTCGAAGTCAACTCGCCGCTCATCTCCCGGAGCAGGGTCTTTCAGTTTCAACCGCTTGCCCCGGAGGAGATGTCCGAACTCCTGGGCCGGGCAGTGGGTGACGCGGAGCGCGGGCTGGGCACGCTGGGCGTTGTGCTCGAGCCGGATGCGCTCGAGCACCTGGTGGATGTTGCCGGAGGAGACGCGCGAACCGCTCTGAATGCTCTTGAGACCGCCGCGCTGAGCGCCGCCGAGCACGAGGCCGGGCGCACGGTCACCCGGGCGCTCATCGAGGAAGCCCTGCAGCAGCGCGCACTCGACTACGACCGGGCGGGCGACACGCACCACGACACGATTTCGGCGTTCATCAAGAGCATGCGCGGCTCCGACCCGGACGCCGCGGTGTACTGGCTGGCGAAGATGATAGCTGCCGGGGAAGACCCGCGCTTCATCGCGCGGCGCATCGTGATTCAGGCTGCAGAGGATGTGGGCAACGCCGACCCGATGGCGCTGGTCGTCGCCACCGCCGCCGCGCACGCCGTGGAGTATGTGGGGTTGCCAGAGGCGCAGATTCCGCTCGCCCAGGCCGCCATCTATCTCGCCTGCGCGCCCAAATCCAACGCCTCCTACCTCGCCATCAACCGCGCGCTGGAAGACGTGAAGAAGCGGGCGCCCGCGCGCGTTCCCCCGCACCTCAAGAGCACCGGCTACCGGGGCGCGGAGGCTCTGGGCAGCGGGGTGGGCTACATCTATCCGCACGATCACCCGGAGCACATCGCCGCGCAGGAGTATCTTCCCCCCGGCGCGAAGTCGCGCGACTACTACGTGCCCGGCGACAACGGCTACGAAAAGAAGATAAAGGAACGGCTCGCCCGGTGGGCCGAGGAGCTAAAGCAACGCGAAAAGCGTTGAATCTGGCTGAAAGCGCGCAGCAGCAGAATGGAGACCCGCCAGCCGGACAATAGAACCGTGGTCGTCGCGATGAGCGGCGGGGTGGATTCGTCCGTGGCGGCGGGGCTGCTGCTGAGGCAGGGCTTCGACGTTCACGGGCTGACGCTGCTGATCTGTCCGGATGCCCATGAGAGCGCGAGGCAGGGCGCGCCGTCGCACGCCGAAGAGGACGCCCGGCTGGCGGCCGGGCAGCTTGGCATCCCCCACCATGTCGTGGACGTGCGCGAGGAGTTCGAAGAGCGCGTCATCCGCGACTTCGTGGACGAGTACGCGCGCGGCCGCACGCCGAACCCCTGCATCCGCTGCAACGAACAGGTGAAGTTCCGCGCGCTCCTCGATGAGGCGCGCTCGGTCGGGGCCGGATGGGTTGCCACCGGGCACTACGCCCGGGTGGAGCGCGGCCCGGCGGGAAACTATCTTCTGAAACGCGCGCTGAGCGCGGAGAAAGATCAGTCGTATATGCTGTACAGGCTGGGGCAGGCGGAGCTGACGCGGGCTATCTTCCCGCTTGGCGAGTTGCGGAAGGACGGCATCCGCGAACTGGCGCGCGAGATGGGGCTGCCGAACGCGGACCGGCCGGACAGCCAGGAGATCTGCTTCGTGGGCCGTGGCGGCTATCGCGAGTTCATCGCGTCCCGCTGCCCGGAACTTGCGCGCGATGGGGACGTTGTTGACCTTGAGGGGCGTCCTGTCGGCAGGCATCAGGGGACGATAGGCTTCACGATCGGGCAGAGGAAGGGTTTGGGCGTCGCCGCTGAGGCTCCGTTGTATGTGGTGGGCATAGACGCGCGCTCGAACACCGTGCTCGTGGGGCCGGAGTCGGCGCTCATGGCGCGGTCGGTCGTTGTGGGAGATCTGAGCTGGGTATCGGGGCGGCCGCCGGACGGCGTTCTGGCTGTCACCTGCAAAGTCAGATACAATATGCGCATCGTGCCGGGGGAGATCGGTCCGCTTCCGGACGGCCTGTGGAGGCTGGAGTTCGCCAGGGCGGACAGAGCGCCCACACCGGGGCAGGCGGCGGTATTCTACCGCGGCGACACCGTGCTGGGCGGGGGCACAATTGAGGCGGTGGAGCGCCCCGCGCACTTCCGCGAAAGCTGAGGAGGCACAAACGTGACAGCGGGACAGGGTCTGGCGCTGGTTGTGGGAGTGGGGGTTCTGGTGACGATGATGGTCGCGATGCTGGTCGCGATGATTCTGATCCTCACGCGCACGGCGAAGGCGGTCACTTCGACCACTGAGTCCATTCAGGAGCGCGTGGATGGAGTCGCGAGCCGCGCTCACCAGGTGTTGGACCAGGGTGAGGAAGCGATTGGAGCGGTTACGGCGGGGCTGGCGACGGTCGGTAAGGTTGCCGGCACTGTGGGGGGAGCAATCAGCGGCGCCCGCGTTCTGAGCCGGGCCTCAAGCGTGGCCAAGGGCTCGACGAGCATGGCGTTTACGGTTTTGACGGGGATAAAGGCCGGCATGGACCGGTTTCTGCGTTCTGAGAACGAAAGAAAGGGTGATCATCACGAAGATGGATGAACAGCAGGATCGAGGAGTATTGCTGAGCGTGCTCGCGGGCATCGGGCTCGGAGCGATCGTGGGAGCGGCTGTGGCGCTTGTGCTTGCCCCGAAGAGCGGGGCGGAGGTGCGTGACGACCTGCGCGTGACGCTGGACGACCTGAAGTGCAAGGCCGAGAAGGTCGCCGCGGACCTCAGCGCCAAGGGCGAAGAGCTTGTCTCGAAGGGCCGCGATGTGGTCGAGAGCACGAAGTCTCGCGTCAAGGACGCCGTGGGCGCCGGCCGCGAGGCGATGGAGGAGGCTCGCGCCGAAGCAGAAGAGGGTGTAGAGGAAGTCGGCTAGAGCCGGCTGCACGGGCGTCGCGGCGCTAAGGACTGGCCATGGGAGGTGTGAGGGTGCGCCGAACGCGTACGCCTTCCGGGGCGCCGCCGATGCGCGCGAGTTTTCAGCAGAGAGTGTGCAAAGCAAAATGAGCGAAACCTCGGATACGGGAAGAGGCAGCAGAACATTGGATTTCAGCGTTAGCGCGGACAGGCGAGAGAACGGTATTGGCGTGGTCACCATCTGTGGAGAGGTTGATGTCTACACATCACCGCGCGTGCGCTCGCTGATGCTCGAGCAGTTCGACGCGGGCAGCACGTCCCTGATCGTGGACCTGGCGAAGGTGGACTACCTCGATTCCAGCGGACTGGGGATACTCGTTGCCGGTCTGAAGCGGGCGCGCGAACACGGCGGCGAGATATACCTGGCTGGCTGCAAACCTCGGGTGCTGCGCGTTCTCGAGGTGACCGGGCTGAACCGGGTCTTCACAATGGTGTCTTCCGTGGACGAGGCTGTCGGAAAGGCCGGGGGAGCTTAGGGAGCGTGCTGGTGACTTCACCCGTAGTTGAACTCAGGGCTCCCTGCCATGCCGAATACGTGTCTGTCGTTCGTCTGGCAGTGCTCGGGCTGTGCGGCCGCGCCCCGCTTTCGTACGATGAGGTGGAGGACCTGCGGCTGGCGGTGGGCGAAGGCTGCGCGTCGTCGGTGCAGCGGGCGGCGGAAGCCGGGATGGACGACGCCCGGCTCACCCTGCGGGCAACCGTGGACGAAAGCCTGATCGTGCTCGAGATCGAGGATGACGTGCCCGTTCCTCCTGCCCCCGAACCACTCGAACAGGCGGTGATGGACGTGGACTTCAACGACCAGCAGTTCAGGGTCTCGCTGATGCAGCTTCTGGTTGACGAGGTAAATATCGAGGGTCTGCCCGGCGGCGGTCAGTGCATTCGCCTGACCAAGCACTGCGTAGCCTCAGATGGGCAGTAGCCCTAAGGCTGTCCCGCACGAACAGACCCAGCAGATGTTCCGGCAATACGCCGCGACCGGGGACCCCGGGCTTCGCGAGCGGCTCATCGCCGCGCACTCCGGGCTCGTCACCTTCCTTGCCGCGAAGTTCGCCAACCGCGGCGAGCCGCTCGAAGACCTGATCTCCGTTGCGAACATCGGGCTCATCAAAGCCGTGGACCGGTTCGACCCGGGGCGCGGCCTTCGTTTTTCGACCTTTGCAACCCCCACGATTGTCGGGGAAATCCGCCGGCACTTCCGCGACAGGGCGTGGAGCCTCAAGGTTCCCCGACGCCTGAAGGAACTTAACCAGAGCGCGTCGAAGGCGTCTGCGCGGCTTGCGCAGAAGCTGGGACGCCCGCCGGGGGTTCAGGACATCGCGAGGGAGATCAACGCCAGCGAGGAAGATACCCTCGCGGCGCTCGAACTGGCGAACGCATACGACACCGTGTCCGTTGATGCTCCGTATGACGGACATGCGGAGGCGTTGCCGGCTCCGGCGGAATCGCTGGGCGGCGAGGATGAGCAGATCGGCAGACTGGAGCTTTACGACGACCTCAACCGGGCCCTCGAGCGCCTGGAGGGCCGTGAACGCGAGATACTGACATACAGGTATATCCATGGCATGTCGCAGACCGAGGTGGCAAAACGGCTGAACATATCACAGATGCACGTATCCCGCCTTCAGACAAAGGCGCTGAAGACGCTCCGGCGACTGCTGGAGCAGTAGTA
>JAGVUD010000087.1 GCA_019136435.1 Armatimonadota bacterium
GCGCCCCGGCGCGCACCCGCGGCCCGGCGTGCACCCGCGGCCCGGCGCGCATCCGCGCGGGCAACCCCGGCGGAGCCCCCGTCTTCCAGAATCCCTCTCGTGTCGCCCATGACCGGCGTGTTCTACCGCGCGCCGTCGCCGGACGCTCCGCATTTTGTGGAAGTCGGTGACATTGTGGAAGCCGGACAGACGATCGGCCTCATCGAGGCGATGAAAGTGTTCAGCGAGATTCCGGCCGAGGCCGCGGGCCGCGTGGCCGAGATTGTCGCTTCGAACGGCAAGCTCGTTCAGGCGGACGAGGTGCTGGTGCTGCTCGAAAAGCAGGAGGATGAAAACCAGGTTTGATGACGGAGATAGGCGTTGGCATAGTCGGGATGGGCACGGTGGGCGAGGGCGCGTGTGGAATCCTCACGCGCAACGTTGAGAGCATCGCCAGGCAGGCGGGCTGCCAGGTGCGCCTCGCCTGCGTCGCCGATCTGCGGCGGGATGAACTGCGAAGCAGGGTGCCCGCCGAAGTGCGCTTCGTCGAGGACGCGGCCGAACTCATTCGCAGCCCCGACGTGCAGATTGTCTGCGAGCTGATCGGCGGAACCCGCGCGGCGGGCGAAGTGGTGCGGCAGGCGATGGCCGCCGGAAAGCACGTCGTGACCGCCAACAAGGAGCTGCTCGCCAAGCACGGGCCCGAGCTTCTGAGCCTGGCCGACCAGCAGGGCGTGGACTTCTACTTCGAGGCGAGCGTGGGCGGCGGAATCCCGATCATCTCGCCGCTGCGCATCGGCCTTGCCGGAAACCGCATCCAGAAGATCGTCGGAATCGTCAACGGCACCACGAACTACATTCTCACCCAGATGGCGGCCGAAGGAGGCGACCTCGCCGACGTGCTGAAAGAGGCGCAGCAGCTTGGATACGCCGAGGCCGACCCGACGAACGATGTGGAAGGGTACGACGCCCGCTACAAGCTGACGATTCTGGCCACCCTCGGCTTCCACGCGTGCGTCGACGTGGACGACATCTACTGCGAGGGGATAATGAAGCTTCAGTCGCGCGACGTGGATTACGCGCGTGAGCTGGGCTACGAAGTCAAGCTTCTGGCCATCGCGAAACGGGTGGACGGCGGGCTGGAAGCGCGCGTGCATCCGGCGCTCGTTCCGTTCTCGCATCCGCTCGCGGCTGTCGCGGGCGTCAACAATGCCATTTTCGTCACGGGAGACGCCGTCGGCGACGTGATGTTCTACGGGCCGGGGGCGGGCAGCCTTGCGGCCGGAAGCGCAGTGGTGGGCGATGTCATCGAGATCGCCCGCAACATCCGCTGCGGCGCGACGGGCCGGCTGAAGCCTATCGAGTTCCGCGACCTCGACCTCGTCAGCACGGGCGAGAGCGTCGCGCGCTACTACGTGCGGATGCTGGTGAAGGACGCATCGGGCGTGCTCGCCGCCATCGCCACGGAGTTCGGCTTGCACAATGTTTCCATCGCGTCGCTGGTGCAGAAGGACGCCAGCGAAGGCGTGGCCGAGATCATCTTTCTGACGCACGAAGTGAAGGAGCGCGGCATGCGCGCCGCACTCGAATGCATCGAAGGTCTCAGTGTCGTCGAGCAGGTCTGCTCGATGATACGCGTTGAGGAGTAGCAGATATGGAGGCTCTTGCCACCACCCCCGCCATGCGCCGCGCCGGCATCATCGAACAGTACCGCGACTGGCTGCCCGTCACTGACGCGACGCCGGTCATCACGCTTCTGGAAGGCAGCACCCCGCTCATTCCCGCGCCGGCGCTGGCGAGAGCCATTGACCCGAAGCTGAAGGTTTATCTGAAGTACGAGGGGCTGAATCCCACGGGCTCGTTCAAGGACCGCGGGATGACCATGGCCATCTCGAAGGCCTGCGAGGCCGGGGCGAAGGCGGTCATTTGCGCATCCACCGGCAACACGGCGGCTTCGGCGGCGGCCTACTCCGCGCGCGCGGGGATTCAGTGCGCGGTGCTGCTCCCGAAAGGCGAGGTCGCTCTCGGCAAGGTCTCGCAGTCGCTGATGCATGGCGCGAAGGTGATTGCAATTGACGGCAACTTCGACGACGCGCTGCGGCTCGTGCGCGAGATCACGGACGAGTACCCCATCGAGCTTGTCAACTCGCTGAACCCGTACCGCATCGAGGGGCAGAAGTCCGGCGCGTTCGAGATCTGCGACGTGCTCGGAGAGCCGCCCGACTTCCACTGCATTCCCGTCGGGAACGCCGGCAACATCACGGCATACTGGAAGGGCTACAACGAGTATTTCCAGGCGGGCGTCACACAGCGGCTCCCGAAGATGCTCGGATACCAGGCGGCCGGGTCGGCGCCCATCTACTACGGCCACCCGATCGCCGAGCCGGACACCATCGCGACCGCCATCCGCATCGGCAACCCGGCGAGCTGGAAGAAGGCCGAAGCCGCGCGAGACGATTCGGGCGGGATGATAGACATCGTGACCGACGATGAGATTCTGGAAGCCTACACGATGCTCGCCTCGCTCGAAGGCGTCTTCTGCGAACCCGCCTCGGCGGCGAGCGTCGCCGGTCTTTACAAGACGGCGAAGTCCGGCTACTTCACCGAACCCGCCACCTGCGTGTGCATCCTGACGGGCCACGGCCTGAAGGACCCCACACGGGCGGTCGCCGTCGCGCCTCAGCTGATTGATCTGCCGCCGGACAAGGGCAGGATTCTGGAGACGCTGGGGATATCCGCTTGACCTGCGTCCCTGTCGTCTATGAGACGGACATCGCCGGCCTGACGCTTGCGGGCCGGGGCAAGGTGCGCGACATCTACGATCTGGGCGAGAGGCTGCTGATCGTGGCGACCGACCGCCTGTCCGCGTTCGATGTCGTCTTTCCCACGCCCATCCCGGACAAGGGCCGCGTTCTGACGCAGATGACGCTGTTCTGGCTGTCGAAGCTCGGGGGCATCGTCCCGGACCATCTGATCAGCGCGGACACCACCGACATCGTCGGCGCCTGCCGCGAAGCCGGAGCAACAGCAGGCGCGGACGGCCTTGCGAAGGTGCTCGATGGCCGGGCGATGCTCGTGAAGAAGGCGCAGCCGTTCCCGATAGAGTGCGTGGTGCGCGGCTACATGGCGGGCAGCATGTGGAAGGACTACCGCGCCATGGCGGGCGGCGGCGAGCTGTACGGCCATCGGCTTCCGTCCGGACTGGCCGAATCCGGCCGCCTGCCCGAGCCGATCTTCACTCCCGCCACCAAGGCCGCCAGCGGCCACGACGAGAACATCTCGGTGGGCGAAGCCGCCCGGATCGTGGGGACCCAGCAGTTCGAGAAGCTCCAGACGCTCTGCCTGGAGATCTACCGCCAGGGAAGCGAACTGGCGGCCGAGCGCGGCATCATCATCGCCGACACCAAGTTCGAGTTCGGGCTGCTGGACGGCGAGATCATTCTTATTGACGAGGTGCTGACCCCGGACTCCTCGCGCTTCTGGGACGAGGCGGCCTATGCTCCGGGCGGGCCGCAGGACAGCTTCGACAAGCAGTACGTGCGAGACTGGCTGGAAGCGCGCGGCTGGGACAAGAAGCCTCCGGCCCCCGATCTGCCCGAGGACGTGGCGGCGGGGACTTCCGGGCGCTATCTGGAAGCGTACCGGCGCATCACCGGCTCCAGCCTCACCTGACCGCAATGAAATACATCCTCCTCGTGTTTGACGGAATGTCGGATTTCCCGGTGCCGGACCTGGACGGCCGCACGCCGATGATGGCTGCGCGCACGCCGTTCATGGACGATCTCGCCCCGAAGGGGCTGGTCGGCAAGGCGCTGAACCACCCTCCGGATATGTACGCCGGCTCGGACGTCTGCAACCTTTCGATTCTGGGCTACGATCCGGCGAAGGTGCGCTGCGGCCGCGGCCCGCTGGAGGCCGCCAGCAGCGGCATTCCGCTCAACCGCGAGGATGTCGCGTTCCGCTGCAACCTGATTTCCACCGACGGCAAGCTGTTGCTCGACTCTTCGGCGGGGCATATCCCGACGGACGACGCGAAGCAGCTTATCGAACTCCTTCAGCAGAAGCTGGGCGGGCAGTTCGTACAGTTCTACCCGGGCGTCTCCTACCGGCACATTATGGTGTGGCGCGGCGGCAGCGATGATCTGCGCTGCTTCGAGCCGTACCGGCATCTGGACGAGCCGCTGGAAGACAACATGCCCGTGGGCGACGGCGTGGAGAAGCTGCGCCGCCTGATGTGGGACTCGCTCGAGATTCTCGACAAGCACCCGATCAACAGGAAGCGCCGCGACGAGGGACACCTTCCCGCGAACATGGTCTGGTTCTGGGGGCATGGCAGGGTGCCCGAGCTTGAGACATTCGCCGTCAAGTTCGGGCGCACGGGCGCTGTTGTCGCCGCTGTTGACCTGATCCGCGGCATCGGGCGCATCATCGGGCTCAAGGTCGTGGACGTCCCGGGCGCCACCGGGTACGTGGACACGAACTACCTGGGCAAGGGCGAAATGGCCTTTCAGCAGCTCGAGGACCACGACTTCGTGTTCGTGCACGTGGAGGCCGCGGACGAGGCCGGCCACGAAAAGGACATCGAGAAGAAGATCTACGCCATCGAGCAGCTCGACGAGCTGGTGCTCGGCACCATCCTGCACAGGATGAAAAGGTTCGACGACTTCCGGCTGCTCGTGCTGCCGGATCATCCGACGCCGGTCTCCACAGGCGTGCATGCCCCCGACCCTGTGCCGTTTCTGCTCTACGACTCCCGCCGCGAGCGCGACAACCGCATCCCGTTCGACGAGCGCGCGCTGGAAGAGGCGAAGACGTTCGTGGACGATGGCCCGCGGCTCATCGAGATGCTCTTCGAGAAGTAACCTGCGCGCAGCCTGTTGACACTGCGCGCCTGAAGCCTGCAGACTCATGGCGTCATGTGCGGACGATACACCCTGACCCAGATCTCGCCCGAGCTGATCCGGAAGCTATTCCTTCTGACTTACCTGCCCGACCTGCGCCCGCGCTACAACATCGCGCCCACGCAGCACGTGCTTGTTGTGCGCGAGAAGCCGGACAACGAACGCGGCGCGGACTTCGTGCGGTGGGGCCTGATTCCTTCGTGGGCGAAGGAAGAAGCCATCGGAAACCGTATGATCAACCTTCGCTCGGAGACAGTGGCGGATAAGCCGGGCTTTCGCGGGCCGTTCCGCCACAGGCGCTGCCTGGTTGTCGCTGACGGCTTCTACGAATGGCAGAAGGCCGGGCCGCGCAAACAGCCCGTGTACGTTCGCCGCGCCGATGGCCAGCCGTTCGGGTTCGGCGGGGTGTGGGACCACTGGATCTCGCCCGATGCGGCCGAAATCGAGTCCTGCTCCATCATCACAACCGCCCCCAGCGAGTTCATTGCGCCCATTCACGACCGGATGCCGCTCATCATCGAGCCGGGTGACTATGATCTGTGGCTGGACCCCGCCGTGCAGCGTCCCGACGATGTCCGCGGGCTGCTGAAGCCCTACACCTCGCCCGATCTGACGGCCTATCCCGTGAGTACGCTGGTCAACAGCCCGGCCAATGACGATCCCGCGTGCATCGAACCCCTCGGCACACCCTGTTAAAACTACCAGTGCCAGACGATAATAATGCAGGAGTCAGGCGGCATTGCGGTGTATAATGCCATTGACCCAAAGGGTTCATATGATCAAGTGCACCCAGGAAGACTGGGAGGCGCTCGGGCTCGAGCCCGGGGCGTCAATCCAGGCAATTAAGCGTGCCTTTCGGCGCAAGGTCAAGCAGTGCCACCCGGACCTCCGCGGTGGTGACGAAACCTCCACTGTGGAACTCAAAGAGTTGGTGCGCGCATACGAGCGCGTCACGGCGTCCACCGAGGCTGCGGCCCGCGTCAACTCGCTGTTCCAGAGCGTGCCGCCGGCGGCCATTCCCGCCCGCTGCGCGGCGCCGGCGGCGGCGCCGATGGATGGCTGGCTGACCCGCAGCATCATCGAGCGCGTCCACCAGTCTTTTCAGGTGGTTCTGCTGCTTGCCTTGCTTGTTTCCCCCTTCGTCACGCTCGCAATTGGCAGCGTTGCCTTGCGTCCAGCACTCGAGCGCTACGCTGAGCATCAGCCGGCGGCCCGCTCGCACAGGTACGACAACGACAGAAAGCTGGAGTACCTGCGCGCGCTGGCAATGAACGGGAACCTGTCGCCGGGAGCGAACTCCACTGCCGGAGGAGCCGCGCGGCAGGTCAACAGGCAGTAGCGCGCACGCCGATGGCGCGAGCCTTGACATCGCCCCGGAGCGGAAGTACAATCCTGATGCAGGCGTGCGAAGCTGGCCGGTCGGACAGACCCGGTTCGGATCACGTCAATCCTGAGAGGGATGTGGGCAGGCGCGGATCTGTGCCGCTGATCCTCAGGCCGCTTCCCCAGCAGCTCTTCTCCCTGTCTCATGGCGGTTCTGGCCAACCCGGAGGTCAGAAGGCCAAGACCGGAGGGCCGCACGAGACATGACAGGACGGGTGAAAGCAGAGGTTCGTTTCGCGACGAAAGGCTTGAGTCTTGCTTCTTAGACAAACTCTAAAGCAGACGCTTGCGCAGAAGATTGATCCTAAGCTCATTCTCGCGAACAGCATTCTCGGCTGTTCCACGCTTGAGTTGATGGATACAATCGAGCAGGAACTGGCCGACAATCCCGCGCTCGAGCGGCCCGAGGACGACATCTGCGCCAATTGCTCAATCCCGCGGGACCTTTGCGCCGCCTGCCCCTACCACGATTCCGGCAGCGACGCTGCCGCGGTTCAGCGCGGCGACGACTGGACGGACTGGTACGCCCCGGATGTAGACCTCGCCAGCGAGATTTCGAACCCTGACGAGCCCGATTACGACCGTTTTGCAAACGTCTACAGCGAGCACACCCTGCACGACCATCTGCTCGACCAGCTCCGCTCCACGGCCGGCCGCGACCAGTTCGAGATGGGCGAGTATATCATCGGCTCCATCAACAATGCGGGGTACTTCGAGGGAGACCTTGAGGAGATGGCCGCCGAGCTTCAGGTGGACGTTGAACAGCTCGAGGCCGTGCTCGCCGTCATCCAGTCGTTCGACCCGCCGGGGGTGGGCGCCCGAAGCCTTCAGGAATGTCTGATCCTTCAACTCGCGAGCCTCAATGAGCAGGGAGAGGGCAACGAACTCGCCATGCGGATGATACGGGACCTGTGGCCCGATACATCGGCGCGCAAGGTCACACGTCTGGCGAACCAGTTGAGAGTGCCGCGCAAGGTTGCGCTCGCCACGCTCGACTTCATCCGCGACCGCCTCCGCCCGTATCCCGGCGAGGGCTTCCGGGCGCCGTGGGACACCAATCCCGAGAACCTGCAGACCGTTGAGCCCGATGTCATCGTGCGCAGGACCGTGGCCGGCTACGAGATCGAAGTGGTGGTGCACGACTACCAGGCCCTGTCCATCAGTGCGAAGTACCGCGAAGCGTACGCGGGCATCCGAAACGGCGGCGCGGCGGACTATTCGGAGGACGAGCGCAGGCACATCGTGGAGTATGTGGAGCGGGCCGACGCGTTTATCCGCAGCATTCTGCAGCGCCGCAAGACTCTGAAGGCGATAACGCGCTATGTCGTCGAGTTTCAGCAGGGCTACATCGAGACCGGTCAGAGGCCGTTCCTGCGGCCCCTCACGCGCACTCAGGTCGCCAGAAGCCTCAACATGCACGAGTCAACCGTCAGCCGGGCAACGGCCAACAAGTGGCTGCAGCTCCCGAGCGAGGAAGTAGTCAGCTACGATCTCTTCTTCGACAGCTCGATGGGCGTCAAGGACCTGATCGAGGAAATCGTTGCCTCGGAGGACAAGAGCCACCCGCTTTCGGACCAGGAGATCGCGGAGATGCTTCAGGAGCGCGGCCTGAACGTCGCCCGCCGTACTGTGGTCAAGTACCGCGAGGCGCAGAACATCCTCTCCAGCCGCCGCCGCAGAGCCGCCGCGAGGCGCTAACCCTCAGTCGCGCGCCGTCTCGTATTCGTCACAGCTTACCATCGTTCGCGTGCCGTCCGGGTCCGTCCGCCACAGGCTCACGAGAAGCGCCCCTCTCAGCCGCCTCTGCTCGACGCTGAAACGGTAGCGAACAGGGCGCTCGCCCGCGCCCAGTATCGTCACCGA
>JAGVUD010000218.1 GCA_019136435.1 Armatimonadota bacterium
AGGCACATCACCCTCTACGACCCCTACATCATCTACCTGAAGGCTCTGTCGGTCTGGGGGCAGTACGCGGCGGGGCCGAAGCCGCCCGGCGAGCTGGCGATGTTTGACAAGCTCGACCCGCACCAGCAGCACGCCTGCAACCAGGCGCTGGCGATTCTGGACCGGGGCGACGGAGTGATGCTCTGCGACGGAGTCGGCCTCGGCAAGAGCTACATAGCCCTCGCGCTGATGGAGCGGCTGTGCCGCAGTGGCAGCAACGTGCTGTTGATCGCGCCCAAGAACATCCTGCTGAGCACCTGGGAGCCACTCCTCAGGGAGCACCTCGCCGTCTATCAGAAGGAGTTTGGCGATATCCACGCGATTGCGATGACCTCGCTCGGATTCCCCCCTTCGGGCGAAGAGGCGGAGGAAGGGCCGGTTTCTGCCCGCGTGCGCGAGAACCGCGCAATGGTCGAACGTCTTCAGGCGCGCGCCTCCGCCGTCGTCATTGACGAGTCGCACAACTTCCGCAGCACCTCGGCTTCGCGATATCAGAACCTGCAGGCCATTGTGCAGCCCTCGTCAGGACAGCGCAAGAAGGTCATTCTGCTCACCGCCACCCCGGTCAACAACGCCTATCGCGATATCGGCGCGCAGTTGACGCTGATGACGCAGGGCGGAGGCAGGATCGCAGGCTACCCGGGCGCGCAGATTATGGGCTTCGTCAACGCCCTCGACCGCGCGAACGCAGGCGACGTGGACTCCGCCCCCGTTCAGGGCGTGCTGTCGTTGTTCTCGCAACAGGACACGGCTCCGGCAACGGGGCTGAGGTCGGTGCTCGAGCAGGTGGTCATCCAGCGCAGCCGCAAGACGTGCAAGGAGCAGTCCGAGGCCGCGGGAAGGCCCATCCACTTCCCCCGGCGCCTCGGCCCCAAGGCGCTCGCCGAGATCACCGACCAGGAGAAGCCCGGCCTGTCGCTGGAAACGCTGCTCAGCCAGACCAAAGCGGACTACAAAGGCATCAAGCTCGCCGCCTTCCTGCCCGAGCAGTACCGGATTCATGCCGGAACCGATGAGAAGACCTACCAGACCGAGGTACGCCTGGCTGGACTGGTTTACAGCAACACGCTCAAGCAGCTCGAGAGCAGCCTGCCCGCCTTCCAGAGCATCCTGCAGTCCATTGCCGAAGGGCTTATCGCGCGGCTGGAATACCTGATGCCCGACGACGCCCGCGCGCTGACCGATGAACACAAAGGGTGGATCTGCACGCCCATTTTCGGCCGGAACGAGGAAGAGACGGGTGATGACGATGAGACCGAGTCGGACGAGGTTGTGGACGGCGAGAACCTCGCTGTTTCGGGCGACGAGACCGACGAGTGGATCGAGAACGCCATCCGCAAGCGCGGCCTGCGGCGCAAGCTCGAGCGCTATGCCGACGGCAACTTCGACCTGCATCGCTGGCGCCGGGACATAGAGCAGGACCTGGCCTATCTGCGGGAGATTCACCAGGCCGTGCTCGAAGCGCGCAGGCACCCGGACCCCAAGCTCCAGAGGTTCCTGCCGCTCATACGGCAGCGCCTTGAGAGCGGCGAAAAGGTACTCGTGTTCACGCAGAGCCAGCGGTCGGCCGAGTACCTGGAGCAAGAGTTGCGCAGCAACCTCGGAGATTGGAAGATAGCCCGCATAGACTCGCGGGTGTCCGAAACGCGCCAGGCGATTCTGCACGCGTTCTGCCCCGGCTACAATCCGCCGCCCGACAGCCCGCACCGCTCCGTGCCCGCAAGCCTCGACGTGCTCATTTCGACCGACATCCTGAGCGAAGGGGTCAACCTGCAGCAGGCGGGGGCGATCTTCAACTGGGACATCCACTGGAACCCCGTGCGGCTCATCCAGCGCATCGGCCGGGTGGACAGGCGGCTCGACCCCGCAATCAGCCCGCTCGACCATTCCTTTGCCATCTTCAATGTGCTGCCCCCGCCGGAAATCAACGACGTTATCCGCCTGATAGACCGCGTCGAGGGCAAGACGCTGAGCATCAGCAAGGTTGTTGGCGTTGACATGGCCTTTTTCCAGCCCGACGACCCGGCGGGGACTCTGCAGGAGTTCAACGCCGCGTACGAAGGCGGCGCGAGCGACCGCGACGACGCCATGACCGCGTTCATCAGGATGACCGCGGAGCCGCCCGAGCGCTGGATGCCGACGGTGAACGCCTTGCCGCCGGGCGCGTTCGGCGTTTGGGACGCGGCCCCGTTCGACGGGCTCTTCGCGCTGTTCACGATGGAAGCGACAGAGAAGGTCACCGACGCCGACCGCGAGAAGTATGCGGGCGTAATCGGCCAGCCAGCTCTCGCA
>JAGVUD010000507.1 GCA_019136435.1 Armatimonadota bacterium
CGCCGCCGCCAGGTGCCGGGAGTCGCGCGACTGCTGATAGAACACCGCCGGCTCGCGGAAGCCCTGCGCGAAGTTGACGCCGTGGAAGCTGGCGATCTTCTCGGTCCAGTTGGCGGTCTTCCGGTGTATCTTCTCTGCCAGCTCCAGCAGAAACTCGTCGCCCGTGCGGTTGTATAGCCAGTAGACGCTCTCAAGATTGTCGCCGCCGCGAATCACCTGCCAGCTCTCGGGAAGCAAGTCCTCCATCGGCAGGCTGTTCTGCCACCGGAAGTACTTCGTCATAAACGGGATGACGCGCTCGTCTCCGGTCGCCTCATACAGCGACTGCACCGCGTACAGCACGACCATGTTCGGCCAGACGTCCCGGTTCTTCTTGTTCGCTTCGGGCCCGAAGTAGCCGTCCGGCTGCTGGCTGGCCATGATCGCATCCAGCCAGCGCATGGCTTCCTTCTCTATCTTTGCGTCTTTCAGCACATACCCCAGATCGCCGAAGCCCTTCAGCCAGTAGGGCAGCTCTTCCCAGCCGGGGTTCTTAGGGTTCAGCCAGCCGCTGTCCACCGAAAGGTAATGGCTGACCTCGTCCAGATGCCCCACCATGCCGCTCGCCATCAGCGTGAGCTGGCCTTTCAGCCATCCGCCAGGTTCGATGGCGCCGATGGGCAGCTTCGCCAGCGGGTTCGGCTCCAGAGGCTTGCGGTTGAAGACGTAGAGGCCGCTGCGCCCGCCCACGGGAGGCGTCTTTACCATCACGGCTTCCACGGCCGCCGAGCACGGGGCGGCCATAAGCAACAGCAACAGGCACATCCAGGCAGGCATTGTCAGAAGCCCTTCGTCTGCTTCAGCAGGGGCGCCAGCGTCTTTTGCAGCGCTTCGTCATCGCGCGCTGACTTCACCCCCTCGAACAGATACCATCGCTCGATGTGAGTCGCCGCCTGTCCCGGTTCCAGCCGGGTCACCGGCCCCAGTGACTCCATCTCCATGAAGTCGCCGTCGGTGTAAGTCTCGTAATTGCAGCCCTTGTCGGGGTATGTCGAGCCGGGAACGTGCGCGAAGCGCTTGACGAAGAGGTTGCCGTCAACAAAGTAGCCCGTCCACCCGAGCGTGTTCTCGAGCCCGATCTTGTTCGGCCATTTCTTCGCCAGGTCAGTCTTCAGGCGGGTAAAGCCCTTGCCGAACGTGAAGCGCGAGTCGCTGAGATCGGTGTAGTTCCAGAGCGTCATCGCCCGCGCCGGCAGCAGCTTGTCGTCGTGCGAGATGAACGGCTCGTTCGGGATGATCTCCTCGCCGCCACCCTTCACGATCGTCAGACCCCACACGGCAAGCTCAACCGGCCACACGCCGTTGTTCGTGAGCTTGTGAGTGAGCGTCACCTCGCTGCCGTTCGCGCTCAGCTCCACCAGAAGCTCCTTCTGAATGCCCGTCTGTTTCTCCGTTTCGGCTGTCAAGCGCACGCCCGATTTCAGAACATCCGCTTTCAGCGGGCTGTTGTCGGGCACGTAGGTGCGCGGAATGCTCTCCGGCGCGTGCCACAGCCGATGTCCGCCCCACGGGTGCCACTCGCCGAACTCGGTCTTCATGACCGATTCCTTGCCGATCTCCGCCAGAACGTTCGAGCCCCCGGTCAGCCGGTAAGCGATAACCCGCGGCCCGATGTCCGAGGTGACGATCACGTCCACCGTCCCGTTCGTGATCTTGTAGCAGTTCGGTTGGTTGAAGTAGGGAATCTTTTCGATGTTCACTTGTGCAGCCTCTGCAGCGCCCGTAAGCGCGATGTAAAAAGCAGCCATTACCGCCGCGATAGTGCCGGATTTCGATGATCTGCCCATCGGGTATCCTCCTTGCGCCAGAGTGCGACCTGACAGGATTCTCCGCCCCGCTCCGCAACTCCTCCCGAATCCTCCGCGTCTGCCCGCAAACCGTGCCGGTTTCGCCGCGCCATGCTAAACCATGCTGAAATACCGCGCCGGGAGCATCTAGCTATCGCGCGCTGGTGGAAAGGATCTGTCAAATGCTGAAGACCGTAATCATGGGCGTTGCCGCACTCACGGCGCTGTCCAGCATTCCCGCGTTTGCGCAGGCAAGCGCGGCGTCAGACGACGAGAAACTCGTGCCGAGCCTCACCGTGAGCGGACGAGACGAAGCCTCCGCAGAGCCCGACCGCGCGGTGGTGCGCTTCGGCGCGGTCGCGCAGGCCGAGACCGCGTCGGCCGCTCAGCAGGAGGTCAACAAGGTGATGCAGGCCGGCGTCGCGGCCATGAAGAAGCTCGGCATCCCCGAGGCGTCGCTTCGCACCGTCGGAATCAACCTGGACCCGGTGTACTCGCAGCCTCCACGGGGCGGAGCCGATGCCGCGCGGCCGTTCGTGCCCAGAGTCGTCGCATATCGCGCCTCGAACACTCTCCAGGTCGAGCTTTCGGACATCACGAAGGTGGGGCCTGTCATTGACGCGGGCGTCGCCGCTGGCGCCAACAACGTCGAGGGGCTGTCGTTTCAACTCAAGGATGACACGAAGCAGCGTCAGGAAGCCCTGCGCGGAGCGGTGCGCGAAGCCAGGGCGAAAGCAGACGCAATCGCGGCGGCCATGGGCGTGCAACTCGACTCCGTTCTGGATGTGAACGAGGGTGGGGTGAACATCATCCAGCCCCGTATGGCCTATGCAGGCATGGCCAAGATCGCTGAAGCCAGCTTCGATACGCCCGTCCAGCCGGGACAGGTGCGCGTCGAAGCCAGCGTCACAATCCGTTATCGTCTGAAGAACGCCGTCATCAAGTAACCGGGGCCGTCAGGCCCGGGCGAAGTCGACGTGCCCCGTGTCAGGGTCCGCGCCCACCAGCCGGACGCGGACCTTGTCACCCACGTCCATCCCGCGCTCGCCCTTCACAACCTTGCCTTCCACTGCGGGGTGCTTCACGCGCACCCACGTGCCCTTGAACGACGCGCCTGTGATAATCCCTTCGAATACCTCGCCGATCTTCTCCTGAAGCATTACGGCCGCGGCCACCTTGCGCATCAGCCGCTCGACCTTGTTGGCGGCGTCCTCCCGCTCGGTGCAGTGCGCGGCAAGCACGGCGAGATCGTTCTCGGAGTAAGGCGGATTGTTCTCATCGAGCACGGCCTTGACCAGTCGCTGAGATATGACGTCCGGATACCGGCGGTTGGGCGCGGTGGAGTGCGTGTAGTTGTGCACGGCAAGCCCGAAGTGCCCGCCGTTCTCACCCGGGCGCACAACCGCGTACTCGCCGCGTCCCAGCAGCTTGACGATGGCGAGCGACAGGTCGGGAAAGCGCTCGGGATCTTGCGTCCGCGCTTTGCGCAGGAACGCCGACAGCGCCTTTGCGTTGGGGCTGTCGGGCAGGTAGCCTCCGTGCTGCGCGGCGAGGTCCACGATGCGGTCCCAGCGTTTGGGGGTGTCCACCACGCGCTGAATGGCGGCTCTGCCCGACGAGGCGAGCAGTTTCGCGGTGCAGGTGTTCGCTGCGATCATCAGGTTCTCGATTATCAGCCGCGCCTGGTTCTTGTGGGCGACGGCCATATCCACGACCTTGCCGTCCGACATCACCGGACGCGCTTCGATGGTCTCGAAGTCCAGCATGCCCGCGCGCTGCCGGTAAGCCTGCAGCCGCTCCGCCGCCTCGTTCTGAAGCCGGATCTGCTCTTCCAGACCCTCCACAGCATGAAACGCCGATGGGATGTCGCGCTCTCCCGAAAGCCAGTCTCCGAGCCTGTCGTATGTCAGCTTCGCCTTGTTGGTCACCAGGGCGCGATGGATGCCGTTCAGCCGCGCCTCGCCGTCCGGCGGCACGGTCA
This sequence comes from Armatimonadota bacterium, assembly GCA_019136435.1. Lineage (GTDB taxonomy): Bacteria > Armatimonadota > UBA5829 > DSUL01 > DSUL01 > JAGVUD01. The sequence goes on from JAGVUD010000507.1 coordinate 3,808, forward strand.
GTTCCACCACCACCGCCATGCGGTCCTCGTTCTTGCGAAGCGAACTCATGTCGGTCGAGAGTTCTTCCGGCAGCATGTGAAAGACCTTGACGCCCGTATAGACGGACGTCGTCTTCTTCATCGCGAAGTCGTCAACGGGGGTGTCGTTCGGAACCAGCGCGTCCACGTCCGCGATGCCCACGAAGATGCGGATGTCCTCGCCGTCCTTCTCAGCATATTCGATCTGGTCGAGGTCCAGCGAGTCATCGTTATCAATGGAAGACCAGGGAAGATCTCGCATATCGCGAAACTCCTGGCCCCCGCCGTCGGGCGTGAAGTTCGCCTGAAGCGCCTCCACCTGCCTTCGGGCTGCTTTGGGCAGGTCCACGGGGAACCCGGCCTCCAGCATCGCCATGCGCGCGCGCTCTTCCAGGTCAAATGAGCCGCCGTTGCGGGCGCGGTCGTTGTTGCGGTTTCCTGTGCGATCGTGGTTGTGGTTATGCTTTGCCATTCGTGTTCCTTAGCGCGCATCAGGCGTGTGATCTCGAGGGGAACGCTGTGTAGCTGATCCTCTCGTACGGAATGCTTCCACTCACCACCTCGACAAACGGCCGCCCTCCCCGTACTCCGACGGTCCCGTATCCTGTCGCCGTGCACAGGAAGGACCTGAAATCCCCTTGAATGGCAGGGGCCAGATAGAGCGTTTTCCCGACAGCATCGTAGCGGGCCCCACTCAGGGCCTGCAGCAGCGTGTACGAAGACATCGCGCGTGCGTACCAGTGCCCGCATTCGTACTCGTCGAACGGGCTGCGGTGCCGGCCGTCGTATCTGCCGCGCGCCGCCCGGACCAGCTCCAGTCCTTCGTCCTTCAGCCCATTCATAATCATATGCGCCGCGGCCTGATACTCGATGCCCGTCCAGACTTCGTTGCCGTAAGGGAACGGGAGCGACAGCGCCCCGCCTTTCGGCCAACTGCAGAGCAGCAGTCCGGCCTCCTGCCCGAAGGCGAAGGTCGGGCGCTGGGGGTTCGCGTGGTCGCGCAGGTTCGACCGGAAGTTGTGCCGGTAGATCGCTTTGAGCATTCCTGCGACCTTGCCGCCGTCCAGGAACTCCGGCAACCCGGCCACGGCGGCCATCCACGCTCCCAGAACGCCGTCCGAAATGCATCCCTTGCCGTACTGGTACTTCGGCCCTTCCTTCTGCAGAAGCTCCAGCGCTTCGGGCGAATAGCCCTGATCGCCGGTCGGAGGCTTCGCCGACAGCCCCTCCCACTGCACGCGCTGACAGAAGTACTCGCCGTCCCACAGTTCAGTCTCCATGGCGCGGCAGCCCGCGTCGAGAAGCTTCGCGTACAGCTCTGTCTCTTCATTTAGAGCTTTGCCCATCTGCACCGCCGCCTGAAGCGCGCCCAGATAGAAGCTCGTGCACATCCCGTCCGGGCCCCAGAATTCGATGTCGTAGGTGTTGTGATGCGGCTCTTCCAGAAGGCCCCGGTGGCGCGGGTCCCAGGTGACGATGCAGTAGTTGAGGCTCGCCTTCACGCGCGGCCACATCTTGCGCAGCCATCCGGTGTCGCCCGATATGCGCCAGTCGCGATACACCTTGATAATGCCGCCCAACTGGCCGTCCGACGCGGCGTGGAAGTCGTGCGAGGTCGGGCGGATGGGAAGTGCCGAGCGGAAAACCTGGTGCCCGCGCTCATCCTGAGACTCGGTGAACTCCGTCTCCCGAAGGCTTCGTTCCAGCTCGGGGAACAGGTGCGGAATCGCCTGCGCGTAGTTCCAGACATGCGTGCAGCTTCCAGGGCAGCAGCCCGCTCCGTCGTGACAGCCCTCCCACGCCCAGAGCTTGCCGTCGGCCTGCCGCAGCACGGTCGGCGACTTCAGAATCGCGAGGTTGGCGGCGACCGCTTCCACCACCTCCGGCGCCAGCGTCATGCTGTGGAAGCAGTCCGCGAACTTCGCCGTTTCGTCTTTCAGGCTCGCGTACTGCTTCGTCCAGAACGATGCGACGTCTTCCGCGGAGTCAAACCTGCTCGAATACCAGGGCCGGTAGTTGCACCGCAGCGCCTTCTCTCGTTCTGTCGCGCACTGTCCGGCGCAGTCGGTCTCCTGCGTGTCCTTGCCATGCCGCAGCGCGCTGAGCGGGGCGTACCAGCTCAGCAGAACGGGGATTGTCTTCTCCTCGCCCGGCTTCAGCGAGAACGGCACGAAGATGCTGCCTCCGGGGCTCGGGCTGTCCGCCCCCACGGCATCCCTCGCGATTGTGACTCCTCGGGTGACATCCTTCCACGCCATGGTCAGCGGGTCGAACCAGCCTCCGCGGAACCACGCCGCGTTCACGAAAACCTCGTCCTGTCCCCCGATGCGAATGTTGAACGAGCCCTCGTCCCACGGGGCTTCGTCCGAGCCCGGCTGATGCAGTGTCAGCCCGCGCTCCGCTTTCAGTACCGCCCGCCCCGGTGACAGTGTGCCCATGAAGTTCGCCGAGTTGAAGGAGTAGATGGCCTCCACCGGCTTGTTGCCCGTGTTGACAAACCTGTACTCCAATCCGGCGACAGGCAGGCTGGAACTGTCGGCGTCGCCTGGAACGAACGGGCTCCATCCCGCAATCTCAGCCCTGACCGGCAGATCCGGGTCCTCGATGGTCACCTTCCCGAACGGAAATCGCGCCTCGAACTCGGCCGAGGCGAAACGGGGGAGTCCCCATGTCTTGCCTCCGCATCCGTTGGCGGATCCGGGCAACCCGAATGCCTTCCACATCGGAACCGGCCCCTCGATAACTCTCGCCAGGTTGGGTTCGCCCTTCAGGCAAATGGCCGAAAAGAGCATCGGCTCGTTGAAGACTTCGGGAGTGTTCCTGAGAGAGAAGTGCGAAAGCGCTCCCGTGCCTTCGAGGCAGAACATACCCGCCCCGATTCCCCCCATCGGAAAGGCGACTCTGTTAAGGAAATCTTCGCGATACGGCCCGTTGTAGTCTCTTGCATCTGATGGCATGCGTCCAGTGCTCCTCCACACAGCGTCGGACGCGGCGCCACCCGTCCCCGCGCCCGCTCAATACTAGCGATTCCAACCGTCCGCCGTCAACCGGAGGAGCCGGTGCGCGCTCAGGCGTACCAGTCCTCGCGAGTCAGCGGCAGCCCGGCATCGCCGTTTTCGTCCGGTTTTGCGAGCAGCGTCTGAAACACGCTGATCGAGCCCTTGCGGAACCCGTACGCCGATGCGGACAGATACAGGCGCATGGTTCTGTAGTGTTCTTCGCCCACGATCTCCACGGCGGCCGCATGCTTATCTTCGAGACGCCTCAGCCATTCCTCCAGCGTCAGAGCGTAGTGCTCGCGCAGGCTCTCCACGTCCCGCACCTCGAAGCCCTCCTCCTCCGCTGCGTACAGCGAACTGTTGATCGGCACCAGTTCGCCGTCCGGGAACACGTAGCGGTCAATGAACGAATCGCGCCCCTGCCTGCTGTGATGCGGCGATGCCGCGATGCCGTGGTTCAGGAACACCCCTCCCGGCTTCAGCAGGCCATAGGGCAGCCGGAAGTACACGGGCAGAAGCTCCGCGCCCACATGCTCGAACATCCCGACGCTCACCAGCTTGTCGAAAGCGCCGGGCTCGTCCACCTCGCGATAATCCCGCAGTTCGACGCGGCACAGCTCCTGCAGACCCGCTGTGCGTATCTGTTCGTCTGCGTATCTGGCCTGGTTCTCACTCAGGGTGATGCCGAGCGCTCTTGCCCCGTATCTTTCAGCCGCCCACATCACCAGCCCGCCCCATCCGCAGCCTATGTCCAGCAGCCGCTCGCCCGGCTTCAGCCGCAACTTCCGGCAGATGTAGTCGAGCTTCTGCTCCTGTGCCGCGTCCAGCGAGTCGCCGGGGGCGCTGTAGTACGCGCAGGAATAGACCATCCGCCTGTCGAGCCACAGCTTGAAGAAGTCGTTCGACAGGTCGTAGTGATACTGCACCGCCTGCCTGTCGCGCTCAACGGAGTGCTGCCTGCCCTTCAGCGCCGGCGCTGTGCGGGCTGGAGAGATTCGCCTGCGCTCTCGAGGCAGCTTGCGCAGAGTCCGGGCCATATCGGCCAGCGCCAGCAGGTGGGGGCGGTTGCGGCCGAGTTCGTCGGCAATCGCCAGCACGGCCTTCACATCGCCCTCGATGTCGAAGTCGTCGTAGATGAAAGCCTCCCCGATGTGCACCTCGCTTGCCGACGAGAACATGCTCCTGAGCGAGCCGGGGTGCTTCAGCACGACGGTGGCGGGCGCAATCCCTTCATCGGGATCGGGCCACACCGAGC
>JAGVUD010000325.1 GCA_019136435.1 Armatimonadota bacterium
AGTAGTAGTACGTGGTGTATGTCTGGTCGGGCGGCTGAACCAGGGAGTCGTAGTAGTAGATGTACCCCGGGCCGGTTGATGGGTAGGCTCCGGGGGCGGGATACGCGACCTCCCAGTCGGCCACGGAAGCCGTGGGGGCCAGAACCATAACCGCCACCGCAGCCAGACAGAGCATTTTCAGAAACTTCATGTCAGAACCTCTCTCCTGCGTGATGCCGCACTTGTGAAGCAGTGTGTGCTCCCAACGCGCCTGTGCCGCGCGACAGCACTGAGTCGCGCTGACACGAAAACGGCACTATTTCGACTTTACCACGTCAGCCCCCTTGAGGTCAAGGTCTGGCCCGCAAAACTGGTATTCTTGCCGACAGGGGTGTATCCCGCCAGACAGTGTGCTACAATCCGTGCTGTAGCCATGACTGAGACCCACAACGAGCGCCGCCCGCTGGAGACATTCGAGAATCAGTTTCCCGAGCGCGATTACACCATCGAGATTTCCTGTCCCGAGTTCACGAGCGTCTGCCCCAAAACAGGGCTGCCGGACTTCGGGACGATTCATATCACCTACTGCCCGGATGCCCTGTGCATCGAGCTGAAGAGCCTGAAGTACTACCTGCTCAACTTCCGCAACCAGGGCGTGTTCTACGAGCACCTTACGAACACGATCCTCGACGACATAGTCGAGGCGTGCGCGCCGCGATGGTGCGAGGTGCGGGGCGAGTTTACTCCGCGCGGCGGAATCCGCACCACGGTGACGGCAAGACGGGGAGCCGTGCCGAAGCCGTGAACAAGGGCCGCACTCCGTTCATCGTCCTGATGCTGGCGCCAGCGGTCACGCTCTACTTCGTGTTCGTGCTCTACCCGATGGTGCAGGCGTTCCACCTCTCCACCTACTCGTGGAGCGGCCTGTCGTCCACCAAGACGTTCATCGGCCTGGCGAACTATGTCCAGTTGTTCACCGAGCAGCCGCCGGAGTTTCTGATCTATCTGGGACACAATGCCATTTTCCTGCTCGTGAGCGCGCTGGTCATGATCCCGCTCGCGCTGTTCTTCGCGGTGGTCCTGGCGGGACGCACTCCCGGGGCGGGGTTTCTGCGGGCGGTCTATCTGTTCCCCAACGTGATCTCCGTCGTCGCTGTCGCCAGCCTCTGGTATTTCATCTACGACGGGGACTACGGGCTGCTGAACGCGGGGCTGAGGCTCGTACACGCGCCGGTTGTCGAGAAGGGCTGGGTGGGAGACTCGTCCACCGCCTTCTACGCCATCATCGCCACCAACATCTGGGCGACGCTGGGGTTCTACATCCTGCTGTTTACGGCGGGTGTCCAGAATATCCCCCCCAGCTTCACCGAAGCCGCCGAGCTGGACGGCGCGAGCAGCCTCCAGACCTTCCGGCATGTGACGCTTCCGCTTGTGTGGGAGGTGTTCAAGCTCGGCGTTCTGTATCTGGTCATCCACTCCATCAATCTGTTCGGGCTGGTGTACGTGATGAACCTGAACCAGAAGAACAGCGACACGGATGTGGTGCTGACCTACCTGTACCGCAAGGCGTTTCAGGAAAGCGATTTCGGGTACGCGGCCGCCATCGCGAGCGTGGGCTTCGTGATCGTGCTCGGCGCGGTGCTGCTGTCGCTGAAAGTCCTGAAGCGCGAAGCCGTCGAGTACTGACAAGACCGCGACCTGGCCCCTGCTTGTCTCACGCCGAACTGCCGCAGGCCGATGTTGCCCAATCGGGGCGCGAAGACGTATAATGGGGCGCCGGGACATATGTCGGGGTGTGGCGCAGCTTGGTAGCGCGTCCGCTTTGGGAGCGGAAGGCCGCCGGTTCAAATCCGGCCACCCCGAAAGTCCACCTCACGCGCGGGGCCGTACAGCAAAAAAAGCGGGCGACCGGGCTCGAACCGGCGACATCCAGCTTGGAAGGCTAGCGCTCTACCAACTGAGCTACACCCGCTTGTGCGAAAAGGATTATACCACAGCGGCGCCTCTGTCTCAAGGGGCGCGCCAGTTCGACGTCAAGGATTCAGGTAATGGCCACAGCAAAGCAGATGTTCACGATGACCGTCAAGGAGATGCGCGAGGGGCTCCAGGAGTCCCGGACGGTTATCGTCCCCATAGGAATCACCGAGCAGCACGGAAACCACCTGCCGCTCAGCGTTGACGTTCACAACGCCGTCGAGATCGCCTCACGCGCCTCCGGCCAGTGCGGCTGCTTCGTCGCGCCCGCCCTGCACTATGCCTTCAGCGGCGGCACGCTGCCCGGCACCATCAACCTCAGCCCGCAGGTCTATTCGCTGATGCTTATGGACATCTGCCGCAGCCTGGTCGTGCAGGGCTTCCGCAACATCATCCTGCTGCTCGGCCACGGCGGCACCGAGAACACCCGGGCCACTCACGACGCCGCCGAGATGTTCCAGCGCCTGAGCCCCGATCTGTCCGGAATCAGCGTTTCGGTCGTCCCGTTCTGGGAGCTTTCGCCCACCTACATGCGCTCGATGGACGAAGGGGACTTCCACGCCGCGCGCTACGAGACGTCCATGATGCTCTACTGGCATCCCGAACTCGTGAAGATGGACGAGGCGGTGCTCGATCCGCCCGCGGTGGTGAAAGACCTGCGCGAAGATCCCGACGGGTACCTCGTCAAGACCAAAGCCCTGGATCACCCGTTTGTCGAGGCGAAGCTGACCCAGCGCACCGACATGCACGTCGGGGTTATGGGCGCGCTCGACGACATCAGCCCTGAACTCGGCCGCCAGGTCGCCGAAGAGGCGTCCGCGGCGCTGGCCGATTTCTTCCGGCAGCTCGAAGCCGCCAACCCCTGACGCGGGGCCGTCCTACATCTCGTCCAGAAGCTTCCAGAAGGCGGCGGCTGTCTCGCGGAACGCCTCCGGCCCGGCTTGCGGCGCGCGCAGCGTCACCACCCCGCCGTACGAACGGCAGCGAAGCATCGAGAGAATCTCCTTGACCTCGCCGTTGCCGCGCCCGGGCAGCGCGGGCGTCCCGTCGCTGGTCCGGTCGTCCACGTAGAAATGCCGCAGCTTCTTCCTGAGAAGCCCGCGATAGAAGACCTTCAGGAACGGATTCTCGCCTTCTTCGGCAAAGGCTCCCGGGTTGAACGCCAGCCCGGGGGCGGCGGGCTCGTTCGCATACCACTCCTCGTACATCCCCGAAGGCGCGCCGCAGTTCTCGACGAGCACGGGCGTCCCTTGCGCCGCCGCCACCGCAGCCGCCCGGAACTCGTCTTCGGTTGAGACCGCGGCGATGAGCGGTATGCCCGCCTTGCGCGCCGCCTCTACCGCCTCGGCGTTCGCCAGAGTGTCGCGTATCGCCGCAATCCTCAGCCCGGCCTTCTCGAAGCTGCCGCGCCGCCTGATGAAAGCTTCGCCGCTGATTTCGACGTCTCGAATCCCTTCATCGCTCAGAATCGCCGCCGCCCGCTCCGGATCATCGGCGATGTCTTCGGCCAGCGCCGACAGCGTGAAGCCTTCCGCCGCCAGCCTTGCCGCCTTGATCTGCCCGCGCTGCTTCCGGCAGTCGCCGCAGGCGGGGTTGTCGCACAAAACGGCGGCGGGGTCCTGCCGGAGCTTCTCCACCGCAACCTCGATCATCCGCCGCCCGTCCATCAGCCTGCAGACCGCCGATCCGATCTTGCCCACGCGCATCAGTCCGCTCTCGCGAAAGGCCCGGTCCAGGCCGATGAAGTCCCGGTGCGGCCCCGCCATCAGGGGCACAGTCAGCGTGACGGTTTCGCCGGAATCATCCACATACGCCGCCTCCACCGTGCCCAGATACGGCGCATTCACGAGCGCCTCCGCCGTGTGCAGCGTGGTGTTGCGGTCCTGGTCCACGCCCATCAGCAGCACCTTGCCGCCGTTCATGGCAAGGGTGTGATAGGGCGTGCCTTCGCCGTAGGCGGTCGGGGCTTTCTCGTGTCCGTGCATAAGCTCTTCCGCCCCGCGCCCGATGGCGGCCAGAGAGTGCGTCGGGTGCAGGCTGCGCAAGGCCTCGGCCCGCCGCCAGAAGGTGTCCGCGATTGCTCCGAGCGCCGTGCGCGACGTCTTGCGGTCGAATGGCGGGCTGCACACAAACGTCGGTACTGCCACCAGGCCTTCGGGCCCCGCCACATCCAGCAGCGCGTCAATCACGGCGTCGGGGCCCCCCTCGATTGTCCCCAGCGCCGCGATGGACGAGTGCACGAGCACCCTGTCTCCCGAAGCCAGCCCGAGCGCCCTCAGCCCGTCAGCAATACTCTGTCGCGTCAACATAAACACATCTCCCTGCGATTCGCGTATGTGGGTTATACTGCGCCGCCGGGGCGCGGACTTCCTTGTCCGGGGCGGCCAGCACCGGCGGAGGATGCCGGTTTTTTTGACGAAGGGGCCCTCATCCATATAGAATGAGCACGGATCCGGAGCGCAGCCTCCGGGCGCGCCCCCGTAGCTCAGGGGATAGAGCAACTGCCTTCTAAGCAGTGGGCCACAGGTTCGAATCCTGTCGGGGGCGTATCCTTTTCCACGCTCAAATCACCCGCCGCTTGCCTTCCTTTGTGATGGGCCGTGAGATACCTCACGGCTCCAGTGTTCTCCGGGGACGAGTGATGGGCCGTGAGATACCTCACGGCTCCAGCGTTCTCCGGGGACGAGTGATGGGCCGTGAGATACCTCACGGCTCCAGCGTTCTCCGGGGACGAGTGATGGGCCGTGAGATGCCTCACGGCTCCAGTGTTCTCCGGGGACGAGTGATGGGCCGTGAGATGCCTCACGGCTCCAGCGTTCTCCGGGGACGAGTGATGGGCCGTGAGATGCCTCACGGCTCCAGCGTTCTCCGGGGACGTGTGATGGGCCGTGAGATACCTCACGGCTCCAGCGTTCTCCGGGGACATCCGTCCCGCACCCCCCGTGAACCCGAAAGGCTCCCGAACGCGACGGCTCAGCCCGCCGTGCGCCTTGCCTCCGCGACCACTTCGATGAACCTGCGGGCGTTCCCGGTGATGGCAGCGAAGTCTCCGGCCTTCACCGCCTTTGCGTCCACCAGCTTGCCTCCCACGCCCACCGCCACCGCGCCAGCCCGGATGTACTCCGGGGCGGTGTTCAGGTCCACGTTGCCCGTCGGCATCAGCTTGATCTGAGGCAGCGGGCCGCGGATGTCCTTGAAGTAGGTGGGGGTGCCGACAGTGCCGGGAAAGACCTTGACGACGTCCGCGCCTGCCTTCCACGCCGTCACGATCTCGGTGGGCGTCAGCGCTCCGGGAATGACAGCCTTGTCGTAGAGGCGGCAGGTCTGCATCACGCCTGCGTCCGTGCACGGGCCGACGATGAACTCCGCGCCCGCCAGTATCGCCAGCCGCGCCGTCACTGCGTCCAGCACGGTTCCGGCGCCAAGGACGACATCCTTGGGCAGTTCCTTCGAGGCCGCCCGTATCATCTCGATGGCGTCCGGCACGGTCATCGTGACCTCGAGCATGGTCACTCCACCGTCCAGCAGCGCTCGCGAGACATCCATCAGCGCGCCCGCGTCATTCAGCCGGATAACCGCGACGACTCCCGTCTCCTCGAGCCTGTCCAGAACCTCTCGCTTGCTGTGCGTCATCTATTTCTCGCGTCCTCTTTCCATATGGTGTGCGGAACTGCCGGCGAGCGTCCTTCCGCCCGCCTTCAGGGCTTCCAGAAGCTCCCGGAAGTCCACGGTGGCAAAGGCGGTCAGGCTGTCGCTGACGGCATAGGGTATCAGCAGCCATTCGTTGTGAAGCATCGCCCCGCAGGTGTACACGACGTTCGGAACATAGCCGATCCGCTCGTCGCCCGTGGGCACGATCAAGGGTTCGCTCAGCCGCCCGATCATCCGTGCGGGGTCTTCCAGATCGAGCAGCATCGCGCTGATGCAGTACTGCCTCATCGGCCCCACTCCGTGCGTCAGCAGCAGCCAGCCCTCTTCGGTCTCGATGGGCGACCCGCAGTTGCCCATCACCGACAGCTCCCAGGCGTACTCGGGCTCCTGAGCGATGCGCCCCTCGTTCCAGACAAGCACGTTGTCCGACTCCAGAATGTAGAGGCTCTCGCCGTCCAGCCGCCCGCTCATCACGTAGCGCCCGTTGATTCTGCGGGGGAAGAGCGCCATGCCCTTGTTCAGCGCATACTGCCCGCGCATCGTGTGAACCTCGATCGTGCGCTCGTCCCTGAGTTCCATCAGCGTGGGGAAGACGGCCGTGCCGTTGAACGCCGTGTAGGTTCCGTACAGAACCTGTGAGCCGTCCTCGTCCGTGAACTGCACCAGACGCAGATCCTCGATACCCCGGCGCTCGTTTTCGGAGCGGGGGAATATCACGATTTCGGCCGGGTCCATTCCGGGCGGGATCTCCAGGCGATAGTCCGACCGGGCCAGGGTGAGCATCGTCGCCGCGCTCTCCTCCCACGCGACGGGAAGGGGATGGATGTTCATCGCCTCGTCGAGAGCGGCGTTCAGCTCGGCCAGCGTGAACTCTTCTCCGAGTTCCTTCAGCACCATCTGCTGGAACGGGTCGTGCGCGCCGATGTCCACCAGCACGCGCCGGAACTGGCGGGTGTTGAACGCGGCGTCTTCCACTGCCTGCAGCGGACTGCGGTTGCGCGGCTGTTTCTCGAACGTGATGTTGTTTTCGCGGTCAATGGCGCCGCTCCGGAAGACGACGGACGAGAGATGGCCTTCGCTGGTTGCCCGGAAGCTCATCAGAAAGCGCGTAGTGCCCGGGGGGGCGCCGGTCTGGTCCTGCGCCCGCACGATGGACGGGTTGAACAGCGCCGCCGACTCGATGGCGTACTCCGACGTGAAGAACGCGCCGATGAGCATCTGGAGGTGTTCGGGCAACGGCAGGGCCTGGCGGGGCACCAGGTGCTGGACTGCCCGGTAGTTCTCGTGCCAGGTCTCCACGATGTCCGCAATGTGCTCGCGATACTCCTCGCGCAGATCGGCGGCCATTTGCGCGGCCCTGTCGTCCGGCAGAGCCAGAATGCGCTCGATGCGCCGGGCGTTGCGGTGCTCCTCGGGCCAGGCGAACAGCCTGGTGATGACGCGGCTGGGGTCGGGTTTAATCCGGTAGGGAAGGCGGTTGACTTTCACAGTGTTGCCTGGGTGTTCGCTGATCACACGTAATCTTACTCCGATGGCCGGGGTATTGCGCAATGGCCATCTGCCTCAGTTTCGGAAGAACGCGCGATTCTTCGCACCCCGGACGGCCATCGTGCGCACCCGGATTGCGCGCCTTCTCAGGCGCCGTGTCGGGGTATTGCCGAAATCTGCTACAATATGCCCGTCCGCCCGCCGGCGGTCCCGGCGCGGAGAGGTGCCCGAGCGGTTTAAGGGAACGGTCTTGAAAACCGTCCTGGTGGCAACGCCAGCGTGGGTTCGAATCCCACCCTCTCCGGCTGTTCTCACGCTCGACTCCCACCGTCGGCATCTGAGCGCAGGACGGGCACGTTCTCACCCCCCCCCGGCCCGACCAGCTTGCAGGAATTCGGGCCGTCGCTGCCAAACATGCTGGCGGATGCCAGGTAGCCCGTCCAGATGAACAAAGAAGCAAAAGCGCGCATCAAAATCAACAAGCTGCTCGAGGACGCGGGTTGGCGCTTCTTCGACAGCCCCACAGGCCCGGCCAACATCTCGCTGGAAGCCGGGGTGAAGCTTTCGGAGAAGGCCGTCAACGACCTTGGCGAGGACTTCGAGAAGACCACGCACGGGTACGCCGACTTCCTGCTGCTGGATGAGCGCGGCGGCCCGCTCGCCGTGCTCGAAGCGAAGCGCGAGGGCCGGAGCCCGCTCGACGGCAAGGAGCAGGCGCGCAAGTACGCGAAGAACCTCAACATCCGATTCGTGATCCTCAGCAACGGTAACAGCCACTACTTCTGGGACCTCGAGCGCGGCAACCCGCGGGTCATCACCAGCTTCCCGACGCCCGAGTCCATCGGCCGCATCGAGGAGTTCAAGCCGAATCCCGCGGCGCTCTCGCGGGAGAAGGTGGGCGAAGACTACATCGCCCTGACCCAGGCGCCGGACTACGCGAAAGATCCGCGCTGGGCGGACGAAGCCCAGCGCCCGCAGATGAT